>CAMQTD010000029.1 GCA_947036995.1 uncultured Parabacteroides sp. | reverse complement strand
ATTAAAAAAATGGACAAACTGACTGAAAAAGGTCAAATTATTATTACCTTTGTAGCATTCAATATAAACGTTATTTTGCATGCACGAGAAACTAATTATTCTTGATTTCGGTTCGCAAACCACTCAATTGATTGGCCGTAGAGTCAGAGAATTGAATATGTATTGCGAGATTGTTCCTTACAATAAATTTCCAGAAGATACTACAGGTATCAAAGGTGTAATCCTTTCGGGTAGTCCCTATTCTGTATATGACGATACAGCTTTCAAAGTTGATTTGTCTGAAATTAGAGGAAAGTATCCAGTGTTGGGTATCTGTTATGGTGCTCAATATTTAGCCAATACGTCTGGCGGAAAGGTTGAATCGTCAGATTCACGTGAATACGGACGTGCTAACCTAAACTTTGTGAACAAAGAAAATGCTTTGTTTAAAGGTATCAACGAAGGTTCGCAGGTATGGATGTCTCACGGAGACACAATCACTTTACTTCCATCACATTTTGAAGTTATAGCAAGTACAACTGATGTTAAAGCAGCTGCATTTCATGTAGAAGGCGAGCAAACTTGGGGGGTTCAATTTCACCCAGAGGTGTTTCACTCTACAGACGGAACTGCGCTACTAAACAATTTCTTAGACATCTGTGGATGTGCTAAAGATTGGACTCCAGCATCATTTATTGAGTCTACAGTAAAAGAATTGAAAGATCAATTAGGAGATGACAAAGTTATCTTAGCACTTTCGGGTGGTGTTGACTCTTCAGTTACAGCTGTTTTACTTAACAAAGCAATCGGTAAGAATCTTACTTGTATCTTTGTTGACAATGGCTTGTTACGCAAAAATGAGTTTGAAAATGTACTTAGAGACTACGCTCACCTAGGGCTTAATGTTATCGGTGTTGATGCTAAGGAGAAATTCTATACAGCATTAGCAGGTGTAACTGATCCTGAAGCGAAACGTAAAATTATAGGAAAAGGCTTTATCGAAGTATTTGACGAAGAGGCTAAAAAGCTTGAAAACATCAAATGGTTGGGTCAAGGTACAATCTATCCAGACATTATCGAATCACTTTCAATCACAGGTACAGTGATTAAGTCTCACCACAATGTAGGTGGACTTCCTGATACCATGAAACTTAAATTAGTTGAGCCTATGCGCTTACTATTTAAAGACGAAGTGCGTAGTGTTGGTAGAGAACTTGGTATGGAACCACACTTAATTAAGCGTCATCCATTCCCTGGACCTGGATTAGGTATCCGTATCTTAGGAGATATTACACTTGAGAAAGTACGTATCCTTCAAGAAGCAGATGATATCTACATCTCTTTAATGCGCGAATTTGGTCTTTACGATCAAATATGGCAAGCAGGTGTAATCTTGCTTCCTGTACGTTCAGTAGGTGTTATGGGTGATGAGCGTACGTATGAGAATACGGTAGCACTTAGAGCCGTTACTTCTACAGATGCAATGACTGCGGATTGGGCACAACTGCCTTACGAATTCCTTGCGAAAGTATCGAACGAAATCATCAACAAAGTACGTGGTGTAAATCGCGTAGTGTACGATATTAGCTCTAAACCTCCTGCAACAATTGAGTGGGAATAGTAGAACCTAACTTACAATAAAATACAGAGAATGTCTTCTAACAAGGGCATTCTCTATTTTTTTTATAACCCAAACAGAATAATTATTTACAAACCAATTATATTAAAACAATCCAATGAAAAGATTTTTAATTTTGGCAGCAATGCTTTTAGTTGCTTTAGCTTCTCAGGCTCAAAACGTACAATTACATTATGATTTTGGTGGTGCACTTTACGACAAAGAGTTAGACGGTCGCCCAGCTATCACTACAACTGTAGAGATGTTTAAAGCTGACAAATGGGGTAGCACATTCTTTTTTGTTGATATGGACTACACAAGCAAAGGGGTAGCATCGGCATATTGGGAGATTTCTCGTCAACTAAAGTTCTGGGATGGTCCGTTCTCTGCACATATCGAGTATGATGGTGGATTGGTTACGGGTGCTTCTTTCAACAACAACTACTTAGGTGGTGCTACGTATACTTATAATAACAGTACTTACTCGAAAGGATTTTCGTTAAGTGCATTGTATAAGCACATTCAAAAGCACGACAGTCCACATAACTTTCAGCTTACAGGTACATGGTATATGCACTTTAAAGATGGATTGTATACATTCAGCGGTTTTGCAGACTGGTGGAGAGAGAAGAATCCACACGGAGACTTTATCTTTATGGCAGAACCTCAGTTTTGGGTAAACATTAACAAGATAAATGGTGTAGACAAGGCTTTAAACCTAAGTGTTGGTACAGAGTTAGAGCTTACGCAAAACTTTGCATTTCGCGATGGATTCTATGCAATCCCTACATTAGCAGTTAAATGGTCTTTTGATTGATTCAGTAACCTAATTAAATAAACTACAAAGTAATGGATTTAAAAAAGATGCTGGGATTTGATTCTCAGACAATGAATATCAAAACAGAGATCGTAGCAGGTGTTACTACGTTTCTCTCTATGACATATATCTTAGCGGTTAACCCAGAGATATTAAGTGCTGCAGGAATGGATAAGGGAGCTGTATTTACAGCTACAGCTTTAGCTTCGGCTATCGCCACACTCCTACTTGCTTTTATGGCTAAGATGCCTTTTGCTCAAGCGCCAAGTATGGGTTTGAATGCCTTTTTTGCTTATACATTGGTTATCGGCATGGGCTACCAGTGGGAAACAGCTTTGGCAGCCGTTTTTGTAGAAGGAATTATCTTTATCCTCCTCACCGCCTTTAATATTAGAGAAAAGGTTGTAGACTGTATCCCTGCCTCGTTGAGATATGCTATCTCGGCAGGTATTGGTATGTTTATTGCCTTTATCGGATTGAAAAATGCAGGTATCATTGATGCGAATCCTGCAACGTTTGTGACACTTGGAAAGTTTACACCATCGTCTATTCTAGCCATGGTGGGTATTATTCTGAGTGGTGTGCTACTTATCAAAAAGGTAAAGGGTGCGCTGTTTTATAGTATCATTATTTGTACATTAGCAGGTATTCCTTTTGGAATAACTACGATACCCGAAGATTTTAGTCTTATCTCTATGCCTAAATCCATCGCACCGACGTTCATGAAGTTCGACTTTGCTGGATTACTAAGCTACGATATGCTTATCATAATCTTCACATTGGTATTCATGGATATGTTCAACACTGTTGGTACATTGATCGGTACAGCTACAAAAGCAAATATGATGGATAGCGAAGGTAAACTTCCACGCATGAAAGAGGCTATGATGGCTGATGCAATCGGTACTTCTGTAGGTGCTGTACTTGGTACATCTACTGTTAGTACATATGTAGAGAGTGCATTAGGTATTGCTGAGGGTGGACGTTCTGGGCTTACGGCGCTTGTTGTAGGTCTATTATTTATCTTCTCACTATTCTTTGCTCCTATCTTCATGCTTATACCTGCTGCTGCCACAACAGGTGCATTAGTTATTGTAGGAGTACTTATGATGGAATCGATTAAACATATTGAGCTAGATGATATATCAGAGGCGTTACCAGCTTTTATCACGATAATGATGATGGTACTAACTTACTCTATCGCTGAAGGAATTATATTAGGTATGCTTTGCTACGTATTGGTTAAATTCTTTTCGAACAAACGTAAAGATATCGTTCCAAGTATGTATGTATTAGGTGCATTGTTTATTCTGAAATATATATTGGCATAGGATTCTGTATAAACAGACTATCTATCAAAAGAAAAGGCTACTTTCCAATTGGGAAGTAGCCTTTTCTTTTGATAGTAAATTACGATCGTAATCTTAACTTATATAATTCTATTTACAGAATAACATCGATCAACTCGATTTCGAAAACCAATGTTGAGTAAGGTTTAATTTTGCTTGCAACACGATTACCATAACCTAATTGATAAGGGATGTAAACAATCCATTTAGAACCGATAGCCATCTCTTTCAAGGCTTCGCCCCAACCTTTAATCACCTCACCTACACCAAATATCTCTGGACGCTTGCGAGCGTATGAGTTATCAAATTCAAGATTCTCGAACGTATACCCTTTGTAATGCACTTTTACTTGATTACGAATGTTTGGTTTACGCCCCTCTGCGTCTACAATTACTTCGTACTGTACGCCACAAGGCAATACTTTGACACCTGGGCGACGTTTATTTTCTTCTAAAAAACGGATACCAGCTTCTTTATATGCCTGAAATTTTGGGCTTACACATTGTTTCATATATTCTATTCTTTTTATTGTAATGTACTTTGTAATATGGAACAAAGATAGCATTAAATTGGCACATTCAATGCACTATGGTGCTTTAAATATGTTCAAGAAGCCACTTACAATCCTCTATACTCGTTTATGAATCAATATTTTATACTGTTATTTTATTTTATCGCCTAGTGCTTAAATCTAACACAGCAGCGATGATATAGAATCTACATAAGTACATTTTAATATTTGGAGTGCCTTTATTTAATCTTTTAACCCGGGTTGTACGATCAGATGACCTTGGTTGTACGATCGCTTGACCTTGGTCATCTGATCGTACAACCAAGGTCAAAAGGTTAGATTATAGGCACTCTATTGCTAAATTATAGTGTCGAACCTTGCTAAATCTGCTGTATATTATACACCTTTTTTAAACTTATACCAACCAAGCAACTCTGTAACACCATAAAACATACTCACCCCACCTAAAAAGATAAAGGCTGTAGCAACTGCTCCGAAAGGATTTGCAATAATAACCATACCCGAGATTAGTATAAATACAGGAATCACAAATAGCACCATCGGTACTTGATTGTATTTACGTGCGCTGCTAAGCGTTGCAATCTGAAAGATACCTGCCAGAATAAAGAGCGCTCCCAATACATACATCAAGATACTTACAAAAAAAGCAGGATTAATCACCATCCATAAACCTAACAGAAAGCTACCTAAGCCATCAATAGGGAACATGCTCGATTTTTTAGATCCACTGCTATTACCTTTTCGGCTAAAGTAGTTAACGATAGACAAAACACCTGGGAAAATAAACAAGATCCCAACAAATATCACCAAGTAACTAATGGCAACACCTGGCCAAAACATTAATACTAATCCCAATACAATTGCGCTGATACTTCTTACTACAGCATTACTCATTGTTTTCATATCTCTTTATTTATTTAAATTACATAATACACACAAACTATCTTCTCTTTAGCCTCATATACTTTCAGAAAAAACAGCCTACTATATTTATTTGTTGCAAAGTTGCTCTTTATTCTTTGATAAACAAATATTCGACACATATATTAACAGACAGAAGTTTGTTTATTGAATTAAATAACCGATTTTTGTAATTATGATGAGTCAACCGTTAGCAGAAAGATTGCGCCCTAAAACATTAGATGATTATATAGGGCAAAAGCATTTAGTTGGACCAAACGCTGTATTGAGGCGTATGATTGAGGGAGGACGTGTGCCTTCTTTTTTACTTTGGGGACCTCCCGGAGTTGGCAAAACAACACTGGCTCAGATTATTGCTAATAAACTAGACGCTCCTTTTTATACGCTTAGTGCCATCAGTTCTGGTGTAAAAGATGTAAGAGAGGTTATCGAAAAGGCTAAAAGTAATCGCTTCTTCAGCACAACCTCGCCCATACTCTTTATCGACGAAATCCACCGCTTTAGCAAATCACAACAAGATTCGTTACTCGGTGCAGTAGAAACAGGGGTGATTACACTTATTGGTGCAACTACCGAAAATCCATCGTTCGAGGTAATCAGACCACTCCTCTCCCGCTGTCAAGTATATGTGCTGAAAAGTTTGGAAAAGAGTGATTTACTTTCGCTACTAAACAAAGCCATTACAGATGATGTTATATTAAAAACGAAACAGATAAAGCTGACCGAAACAGATGCTTTGCTACGCTTTTCGGGCGGTGATGCACGTAAGTTATTAAATATTCTGGATTTGGTAGTATCTGCCGAACCTGAAAAAGAGATTGAGATAACAGACGCCAAAGTAATGGAACGCTTGCAAGAGAACCCTGCGGCATACGACAAAGGGGGCGAAATGCATTACGATATTATTTCCGCCTTTATTAAATCAATCAGAGGAAGCGATCCCGATGGTGCAATCTATTGGTTAGCGCGCATGGTAGCAGGAGGCGAAGATCCTACGTTTATTGCACGCCGACTCGTTATCTCGGCAGCAGAAGATATTGGACTAGCCAATCCGAATGCGCTGTTGATAGCAAATACATGTTTCGATGCATTGAAAAAGATTGGGTGGCCCGAAGGACGCATCATTTTGGCAGAAGCAACCATCTATTTGGCAAGTAGTGCGAAAAGTAATTCTGCCTACCTAGCCATCAATAAAGCGATTGAATTAGTGAATCGGACAGGCAATCTTCCCGTTCCACTGCATCTTCGCAATGCGCCCACTAAATTAATGGCAGAGCTTGATTACGGAAAAGAGTATAAATATCCGCACGACTATAGTAATAACTTTACCAAGCAAGGGTATCTACCTCCCGAAGTAAGTAAGCAGTCGCTTTGGGAAAGTCAAGATAATCCAGCTGAGAAAAGATTATCCGAACAGCTAAATAAACTTTGGGGAGATCGATTCTAAGAATTGATCCATATAGGAATTTACACACTGTAATACTATATCAACAGAACAAATAACAGGAAAGAGTAATATTTATAATCAAACTTTTAATCAAAACATTGTTTGATGAAAAATATTCCCTACATTGCCAACGTGATCGTTATCATATTTAGCCCTCACAATAAATAAAGAGCATAAGTTATATATTATTTAATTATAAAATAAAGATATGAAGAAGCACAATTTTTATGCAGGTCCGTCTATTTTAAGTGAATACACAATTAATAACGCAGCAGATGCAGTACTAAACTTTGCTGGAACGGAGCTTTCTATTCTTGAGGTTTCGCACCGAAGTAAAGAGTTTGTAGCTGTAATGGATGAAGCGCGTGCGTTGGTTAAGGAGTTGCTGAATATTCCAGCAGGATATGAAGTTCTATTCTTAGGCGGTGGTGCCAGTATGCAGTTTTGTATGGCACCCTATAATTTTCTGAAAACAAAAGCAGCTTATCTTGACACTGGTGTATGGGCATCGAAAGCAATCGTAGAGGCTAAACTGTTTGGCGAAGTAGTTGTAGTGGGTTCTTCTAAAGATAAAAATTATAACTATATACCCAAAGATTATACACTTCCGTCTGATATAGATTACTTCCACATCACAACAAACAATACCATCTATGGCACTGGATATCAGAAAGATTTAGATGTTGATGCACGTTTAATTGCAGATATGTCTTCAGATATCTTCTCCAGACCAATTGATGTAAGTAAATATGATTTAATATATGCTGGCGCACAAAAGAACTTAGCACCAGCGGGTGTAACGCTTGTGATTGTACGTACAGAGGCTTTAGGCAAGGTAGATAGAGCAATCCCTACCATTCTGAACTACGCAACACACAGCAAAAAGGAGTCTATGTTTAATACACCTCCTGTATTCCCAATCTATGCAGCACTACAAACATTACGCTACTACAAATCGCTCGGAGGGGTAGAAGCATTAGAAAAGATAAATCGTGATAAAGCAGCGATACTATATCAAGAGATAGAGCGCAATAAATTATTTCACGGAACAGCAGCGACAGAAGATCGTTCTATTATGAACGTATGTTTTGTAATGAATGAGGAGTACAGCGCACTAGAAGCTGAATTTATCACCTATGCTACCGCACGTGGTATAATTGGTATCAAAGGATACCGTACAGTAGGTGGATTCAGAGCATCTATCTATAATGCAATGCCTAAAAGCAGCGTAGAAGCACTGATTGAAGCAATGCAAGCCTTCGAAAACGAACATTAAATTAATCTAGAAAACCATGTATAAAGTATTAATAGCAACCGAAAAGCCTTTCGCAGCTCCTGCTGTGAAAGGTATTAAAGAGGTGTTTGATGCAGCCAACGTTGAATCAATCCTTCTTGAAAAATATACAACTAAAGACGAACTTCTTCAAGCAGTAGCAGCCGTTGATGCCATCATTATACGAAGCGATATTATTGACAAAGAGGTGCTTGATGCAGCTAAACAACTAAAAATCGTAGTACGTGCTGGTGCAGGATACGACAATGTAGCACTGGATGCAGCAACAGCAAACCAAGTATGTGTGATGAATACCCCAGGACAAAACTCAAATGCAGTAGCAGAGTTGGTATTCGGTCTGCTTGTGTATGCCAAGCGAAACTTCTATAACGGATCGGCAGGAACAGAGCTGCTTGGTAAAAAATTAGGAATCCATGCCTTCGGCAATGTAGGTCGCAATGTAGCACGTATCGCCAAAGGGTTTGGCATGGAGGTGTATGCTTACGATGCATATTGCCCAGCATCAGTGATACTTGAAGCAGGCGTTATCCCTGTAGAGAGCGCTGAGGTGTTATATAACACCTGTGGAATTATATCTTTACACATCCCAGCTACCGCAGAAACGAAAAATTCTATTAATTTTGCACTTTTAAACACAATGCCTAAAGGGGCTATTCTAATTAATACAGCACGCAAAGAGGTAATTGACGAGAATGGTATTTTACAAATGATGGACCAACGCCCAGACTTTAAATACCTAACCGATATCAAACCGGCTATCGACAGCACATTAATAGAGCAATATGCAACACGCTACTTTAGCTCATCTAAAAAGATGGGAGCGCAAACAGCCGAAGCAAATATAAATGCGGGTATTGCTGCTGCGAAACAAATTGTTGACTTTCTATTGCACGGTAATGAAAAATACAAAGTGAATAACTAACATTTACACAAAGAAAAATATGGCTAAAGTTAAACCATTTAAAGGAATTCGTCCACCTCAAACTCTCGTAGAAGAGGTGGCATCACGCCCTTACGACGTACTAAACTCTGAAGAAGCAAGAGCAGAAGCTCATGGCAATGAGAAATCGTTGTACCACATTATCAAACCTGAAATTGACTTCCCTGTCGGAACCGACGAGCATGATACTGCTGTATATGAAAAAGCAGCAGCTAACTTTGCCATGTTCCAAGATAAAGGGTGGTTAGTGCAAGACGAAGCAGAACATTACTACGTATATGCACAAACAATGAACGGTCGCACACAGTATGGATTAGTAGTTGGTGCAAACGTACAAGACTACTTAACAGGTACAATCAAAAAACATGAGCTAACACGTAAAGATAAAGAAGAGGATAGAATGAAACATGTGCGCATTAATGATGCAAACATTGAGCCTGTCTTTTTTGCTTATCCAGAAGATAAAGAGTTAAATCAGATTGTAAGCAAATATACAGCAGCGAAGCCAATTTACGATTTTGTTGCTGAACTAGATGGATTCGGTCATCAATTCTGGATTGTCGACGACAAAGCGGATATGGACAGAATCACGGCTATATTTGCTGAAATGCCATCACTATACATTGCAGATGGTCATCACCGCTCAGCAGCAGCTGCTTTAGTGGGTGCCGAAAAAGCAAAACTAAACCCAACGCATACAGGAGACGAGGAGTACAACTTCTTTATGGCTGTTTGTTTCCCCGATACACAACTTACCATTATCGATTACAACCGTGTTGTAAAAGACTTAAATGGATTAAGCAACGAAGCATTCCTAGCTGCGTTAGACAAAAGCTTTATCGTTGAGAAAAAAGGCGAAGAGATATACAAGCCAGTGGCTTTGCACAACTTTGCGCTCTATCTAGACGGTGTTTGGTATTCGCTAACCGCTAAAGAGGGAACATATAACGACAATGACCCAATTGGTGTATTGGATGTTACCATCTCTTCGAATCTTATCTTAGACGAAATTCTAGGTATTAAAGATCTTCGTTCGGACAAACGAATCGACTTTGTAGGTGGTATTCGTGGACTAGAAGGACTTAAGTGCAGAGTAGACTCTGGCGAGATGAAAGTAGCGTTAGCACTGTATGCCGTATCAATGAAACAACTGATTGATATTGCCGACACGGGTAACATTATGCCTCCTAAAACAACGTGGTTCGAACCAAAGCTACGCTCTGGATTAGTAATTCATAAGTTAGCGTAACAACATAAAACAGCAATAGAGCTTTATCGCATGCAATTAGAAAAATTTTCTTTTCAAAAACGTATTAAAAGTTTCACCTATGCATTTAGTGGTATTAAAACACTGATTGTATCTGAACACAATGCACGAATACATCTATTCGCTACCATTTGTGTACTGGTTACAGGGGTTTTACTTACATTATCGGTTATAGAGTGGTGTTTGATTATTTTTGCAATTGGTGCGGTATTTGCTGCAGAAGCATTTAATTCTGCAATAGAAGCATTATGTGATTACTGTACGATAGAGAATCATGAACTGATAAAAAAATGTAAAGACATAGCAGCCGGCGGCGTTTTGTTTACGGCAATCGCTGCCGCTGCTATTGGTTTACTTATCTTTGTTCCCAAAATTTATTCGTATTTTATATCGTAAAACAATGAAGATTCTATTCTATCTTTTTCTTATTATTTGCTCACTTGCTCCATCTACGTTGTTCGCACAACGAAAAGCAGTAGAGCGTTCTGGTGATATACTTGTTTTTGCTACGCCTGTAGCGAGTTTGGTAACAACCTTAGTGATGAAAGATTACGAAGGACTTAAACAGGCCGCTTTTTCGGGTGCAACAGCACTAGCTACAACGTATGCACTCAAATATATTGTACAAAAGGAGCGTCCAGATCAAAGTAATAACCTTTCGTTCCCTTCAGGACATAGTACAGTCTCATTTACTGGTGCCGCATTTCTTCAGCATCGTTATGGATGGAAGTTTGGTGTCCCTGCTTATGTATTGTCTACCTATGTTGCTTGGAGCCGTGTTTATGGTAAAAAGCATGATTATTGGGATGTACTTGCAGGTGCAGCTATTGGTATAGGTAGTGCCTACATCTATACACGTCCGTTTGCAAAGAAACATAGTTTGGCAATCACGCCAATGGTGATAAACAACCATCCTGGGTTGTATGCCTCATTCTCGTTTTAATGTTTCTCTTTTAAATATCGTGCTTTAATAGTGTGCTTATTATTTTGTAATAAGCAACACTTGTCCAGGATGAAGTTTCGTGCTATTGCCCATATTATTCATGCGTTGAATATCTTTAGCCGAAACACCTGGATATTTTTTTGCTATTAAATAAAGAGACTCTCCACTCTTAACACGATGCGATCCACTTGCTGTTGATGCTTGAGTCGTTTTTGTTGAAGTCTTTGTTGCTTTTGTTGCTTTCGCTAAAGTAGTTTTCGTTTGATATGAAACACCACCATTGTCTATGTACAGAACTAAACGCTTTCCTTTATACGCCTTATTTGAGCCTAATCTATTCCATTTTCGAATATCTCTGGCAGTTACACCGTGTCGATTGGCGATAGCGTAGAGTGATTCTGTTTTGGTAACTGTATAGGTTATTCTCTCCTTGGTAGGCAATCCCTCTTTTAGTCCGCTCAATAACTCTGCTGCTTTGTGCGTATAGATTGTATCTTCGTTTTCTACAAAAGCGTAGGTTTGATCTAAAGGTAAGTTTAACACCTGAGGTTTTACATTTCCGGGGATAATATCTCTTGTATATTGGGGATTTAAAAGCTTTAATTGCTCCATATCAATCGATAAAACTTCTGATATCTGCTTGAAGTGAAGCATCTTATTTACCATTACCGTATCCATTACTGCCGGACGATCTGATCCAACTGGGCATATATTATGTTCGCAATGGTAGTTCATCGCATAGTTTACTGCTATAAATAGCGGAACATACATGCGTGTCTCTCTAGGTAGATAGGGGTAGATATCCCAAAAGCTACGCTTTCCACCAGCTCGACGAATTGCTCTGTTTACATTACCTGGACCACAGTTATACGAGGCCAATACTAAGTGCCAATCTTGGTATACATCGTACATCTCGCTGAAATACTTACACGCTGCTTCTGTAGATTTTAATGGATCACGTCGCTCATCTAACAAGCTATTGATCTCTAATCCACAGCTGCGCCCTGTCGGAAGCATAAACTGCCACATGCCACTCGCACCCACGCGAGACAATGCCTCAGGGTTTAGTCCGCTTTCTACTACTGCTAGATATTTAAGTTCGATAGGGAGTCCGTGTGCATTGAGTGTCTGCTCTATCATAGGGAAATAGAAGTCTGCCATTCCTAGAATGTAACGCAGCAACCCTTTACGTCTTACAACGTATAGTTCTATACACTTTCGAATTTCTTTGTTATAGGTAAGTTCTATTACACGAGGTAGACGTGATAGTCGCTCAATATAAACAGAATCGTTCAATACGACATCAATATCTTCGTCGTGACAAAATTCATTACGGCGGGTAAAGTATTGCCCATGCAGTGAGTTTAATAGACTATCAATATCAGCATCTAAACTCTCTGGAACCCAATCTAACGAATCGGGACTTGCCATAATCGAATCTCTATTTAACGACTCTTGAGAGAAAAGGAAAGTTGTTCCAGCAAGCAGAAACAGTAGGGTTAATAAATACTTACTCATTGGGGGGTGTTAAAATTTAAAGCTACAATTGAGACCATACGTTCGAGAACTATGATTTGTCGGTTCGGTTACCGAAGGAGCTACGCGCATAGATAAATCTGGAGATATATCAAAGTCGAAAAGTTCAGCATCAACATATGCATCGACCATACACAAGAGATACACACCAACTGTAATAATGATACTTAAATCTCTATTACGTCGGAAATAATCTTTGTTTCGTTTTAGCTGATCTTGAAAGCTTTGGTCCTTTATATAATCTTCGGGATTAGCGTTTGCTGGAATAAAATCCTCCCAACTATTATTTGTTTTAGGATCATCACTCTTTATGTCACTATAGGCAGTAGAGTAGTCTTCTAAGTTTTTACTATTCCACGTAATTGCATAGGCACATCCCATAAAAGCACCATATACTAACGGTAGCTTCCAATACTTTCGGTTATAAATTTGCCCCAATCCTGGAAATATAGCCGAATACATAACAGCCTTCGACGAGCTTGGCGAAAAAGGCTTGAGATCCATCGTAACTTCATTTATAACAGCCGAATCTGCCGAAACCAATGCCGCTATCTCAGCCGTATCTTGTGGCAGATGGTTCTCAAAAACCGTATCAGTTGCCAATGTTTCTTGCGCACCTGCTGAGAATGTTGCTACAACAAGCAACAAAAACAGACCAATGACTTTAATTTTATTATTCACCTCCACGACTCTTAAATCCATTCTATTACTTTTTTAATCCATCCAATAGGGCAACCAACGTCTCTAACTCCTCTTCGGATGTAAAAGGGATCGTTATCTTGCCTTTACCTTTGTCATTACACACAAATTGCACTTGCGTTTTAAAGAAATTCGATAAATGATCTTTCAGTAGTTCAAACTCCTCTGATCGTTTCTTTGGAGCAGGTGTGTCAGACACTGTTTTTTTGTCTGCATGTGTTTCGTTTGATAACGAACGCACCATCTCTTCGATTTGACGCACAGACAATCCATCGCTTACGATCTGTTCAAATATAGCTAACTGGAGTTCTGTATCTTGTACAGGAATCAATGCACGTGCATGCCCCATATCAATCTTTTTATTTTGAAGCGCTATCTGTATCTCGGCTGGAAGCTTCAATAATCGCAAATAATTTGCAATAGTAGCACGCTTCTTCCCTACCCTTTCGCTCAACTTATCTTGTGTTAATTGATAGGTTTCAATTAATTTCTGATACGTTAGCGCTATCTCGACAGCGTTAAGATCTTCGCGTTGTATGTTTTCGATTAATGCCATCTCTACTACATGCTCATCTTCGGCAGTGCGCACATAGGCAGGAATAGCTTTCAGACCCGCTTTTAACGAAGCTCTGTAACGACGCTCTCCCGAAATGATTTGGTAATCATCAGTACCCAACTTACGCAATGTAATTGGCTGAATAATTCCTAATGATCGGATTGAGGTAGCAAGCTCTTCTAAAGCCTCTTCATCAAAAGAAGTACGAGGTTGATTGGGATTAGGATGTATTTTTGATAGTGTAATCTCACTGATTGACGAAGACCCTGATGTAGTGAAATCGTCCATTTGTATCAATGCATCTAAGCCTCTCCCTAATGCTGATCTTTTAATTGAACTCATATTATATTTATGTAAATTCCTCTTTATTATTTATTTTTCTCTATCAACTCGGCTGCTAATTGCATATGATTTAAAGCTCCTTTCGAACTTGAATCGTACAATAATACAGGCTGACCATAACTAGGCGCTTCACTTAATTTAATGTTGCGCTGAATAACGGTTGTGAACACAAGCTCACGGAAATGACGCTTCACCTCTTCGTATATTTGGTTTGCCAATCGAAGACGAGAATCGTACATCGTAAGTAAAAACCCTTCAATCTCTAGTGCTGGATTCAACTTTGATTTAATAATCTTAATTGTATTCAAAAGCTTACTAATCCCCTCTAATGCAAAATACTCACATTGCACAGGTATCAATACCGAGTCTGCCGCTGTGAGGGCATTTACGGTAATTAAACCCAGCGAAGGCGAGCAGTCTATTAGAATATAATCGTATACCTCTTTGAACGGTGTAAGCAGCTGCTTTAAAATCTGCTCACGCTCTTCTAAGTTAAGCATCTCTATTTCGGCTCCTACAAGATCAATATGTGATGGAACGATAGATAAACCCTCAACCTCTGTTGGTATAATAGCTTTTAATAGATTATCTCCATTTACAAGGCACTCATATACAGATAGATCTACGTTTCGAATATCAATCCCTAATCCTGATGATGCATTTGCTTGTGGATCGGCATCTATAATTAATACCTTTTTCTCCAATGCTGCTAATGAAGCACCTAAGTTTATTGTTGTGGTTGTTTTACCAACTCCCCCTTTTTGATTTGCTAAAGCTATAATCTTTCCCATATTAAACCTTTTAATTCTCTACAAAATAAGTAATAATAGCTTATCTAAAAAACTGTTATCGCAAATCTTTACCTTGTTTGTTGATAAATCACCCTAACTGTTGATAACTCGCAAATATAGTGAGAATAAATAGAATAAAACGAAATAGCACCGCTTTTGATATGGATTTTTGGAAAAAGAAATTTATCTTTACCATTCAAAAGATAAATAAAAGATTTTTAATGATGAATTCAACTCCGCTTATTCTTGTTACAAACGACGATGGTGTAGGTGCTAAAGGCATCAACGAACTTATAGCATGCCTCAAAGAATTAGGTAAAATAGTTGTAATCGCTCCTGATGGTCCACGCTCGGGCATGTCTAGCGCCATTACATCGGCTATACCTATTAAATATAAGCTTATTGATAAAACTGAAGCCGTTGAGATTTATTCTTGTACAGGTACGCCTGTCGATTGTGTAAAGTTAGCGATCAATGAGGTATTAGATCGCAAACCCGATCTGCTTGTTTCGGGTATCAACCACGGCACCAACATGGCTATTTGTGTAAACTACTCTGGAACAATGGGCGCTGCTATTGAGGGGTGTATCTTTGATGTTCCCTCTATTGGCGTTTCACTATCCGACCATCGCAGCGATGCCGACTTCAGCGAAAGCTGCAAAATAGCACGCAGCGTTGCTAAGAAAGTGTTAGAGACAGGTCTTCCCCACGGAATATTTCTGAACCTAAACATCCCCAAAGTATATCCCGTAAAAGGACTCAAAGTGTGTAAGCAAGCCGATGGTCGCTGGACAAACGAATACATGAAAAGCCAAAACCCATCGGGCGAGGATGTATTTTGGCTTACAGGGGCATTTGTAGACTTCAACACCGAAGATAAAGAGACGGATAATCATGCCCTACTAGCAGGCTACGCTTCACTCGTGCCTTGCAAGATAGATGTAACCGACTACGCGTTTTTAAACAAACTAAAGGATTGGGAAATAACAACCGATTAATCACTTAAACTTTTTCAATTCAACACACTAGGCATATGAAATATTACCTTATAGCAGGCGAGGCATCGGGAGATTTGCATGCCTCAAACTTAATGAAAGCATTAATCGATACAGACCCAAAAGCCGAATTTCGCTTTTTCGGGGGCGACTTAATGCTCAAACAAGGTGGCACATTGGTGAAACACTACAAAGAGATGGCATTTATGGGGGTTATCCCCGTGGTGTTAAACCTACGTACCATTCTGAAGAACATGAGTTTCTGCAAAAAGGATATTCGTATGTTTAACCCCGATGTTGTGATACTGGTAGATTACCCAGGGTTCAACCTCAAAATAGCGGAATACGTTAAAACGAAGCTCGCCATCCCTGTAAATTACTATATCTCGCCTAAGATATGGGCTTGGAAAGGACACCGAATCAAAGAGATCAGAAAATATATTGATAAAATGTATTGCATCTTACCTTTCGAGGTAGACTTTTACAAACAGCAAAACTACCCCGTATCGTATGTCGGAAATCCGAGCGTAGATGCTGTTAGCTCACATCCACACAGAGAAGAGACGTATGCTGAGTTTGTTGCAGCAAATCAACTAACAGACAAACCCATCATCGCCATCTTAGCTGGTAGCAGAAAGCAGGAGATTAAAAAAAACCTCCCCACTATGTTGCGTGCTGCGGGGCAATTTAAGGCATATCAACTTATTATTGCAGGCGCTCCCGGTATCGAGCCGAGTGAATACAATCAATATATTAATGAATCGGGATGTGATGTTAAGATAATCTTTAACCAAACATATAGATTACTACAACAAAGCACCGCCGCACTTGTAACATCGGGCACTGCCACACTCGAGACTGCACTGTTCCGTGTGCCACAAGTGGTTTGCTACCATACAGCCTTCAGCACGCTTGTTGGTGGCATATTCAAATACTTCTTTCATATCAAATACATCTCGCTTGTCAATTTAATTGCACAAAAAGAGATTGTTCAAGAACTATTTGCACAACGATTCTCGGAACAAAACATTACGCACGAACTCGATCTACTGCTTAATAACAAACAATACCGAGCAGAGATGCTTGCAGGGTACGATGCCGTAATCCATCAAATCGGGAAACCAGGCGCATCCGTACGTGCAGCCGAACTTATTTACGCATCATTAAATATTTAACACTAATTAAACCTCACGCGTGCAACATTTTAGAAATCGCTTGCATCTTTATAAGTATAGCAATCATTTTTAAAATAGAAGATATATGAAAAGTTTAAACGTATTGATAACTGCACTCGGTATAGCAGCTTCATCTTTAGCAATTACATCTTGCGACAATGATGGGTATTCATTAGGCGATTTCGCCTTAGATTTTGCAACCATAAACCCTGGTGTAGATAATGCCTACTCACTAACATTAGATGATGGTACTACCTTGTGGCCTGCTGCACAGAATGGTTTTTACAAACCAAAAGAAAATCAGCGTGCTTTTATCAATTACACACCGCTTCAAGATAATTTCGAAGGATACGATATGGCAGTAAAGATTAACGAGATCATTGATGTCCTTACCAAAAACCCTACCGTACTTAACACTGCTACTGCAGACAGCTTAGGTAACGATCCGATCCGAATCAATCAGTATTGGATTGGCGATGGCTATTTGAATATTGATTTCTCTGTTGGATTTTCGCCTAATGGAACCAAACACTTTATCAATTTAGCTAAAAACGAATTGAACGGTAAAGAGAATTATTATAACCTCTTACACAATGCTTATGGCGACGATGGCACATACCTTGGAAATGGATATGTATCGTTTAACCTAGATAGCCTTAAAAAAGAGGGAGAAACAGCAATAGAATTTACGCTTGCCATAGATTTGGGCGAGGAAATTAGAGAATATACCATTAACTATGATTGGGCAAAGCCCGAAACAACGCCTAAGGCTATCTCTTTACAAAAGAATGCAATACAAATGTATTAATTTTCAAAACAGAAATAACTTTTATTTTTATCATTTAGTATATCAAAAAGGGGCCGTCGTGAGACGTCCCCTTTTTATTTATAGTTAAATTACAACTAGGTCTAGCTTAATCTAACTCAGTTATTTTAATATTACGATACCAAACATCATCTCCATGATCTTGTAATCCAATAACACCTTCTCTATTTTCGCCACCACAGTTAAGTAGTAAATCGTAAGCTACAGGATTTTTCTCTCTGCTGAATTTACTCTTATCAAGCATTGCTTTCCATTCTGGCGTCCATAGGTGATACTCTAGTACCACTTCGTCGTTTTGATAATGAACGATGGTTCCTTTATAAACCAAAATTTTTACCTTATTCCACTCACCATACGGTTTTGAGTTTTGTGGCGATGCA
This sequence comes from uncultured Parabacteroides sp., assembly GCA_947036995.1. Taxonomy (GTDB): domain Bacteria; phylum Bacteroidota; class Bacteroidia; order Bacteroidales; family Tannerellaceae; genus CAMQTD01. The sequence goes on along the minus strand of CAMQTD010000029.1, from coordinate 2,596 downwards.
GGAATCATATCATATAATGATGCCGACTTACGGTTACCATTTATACCTAACTTTGCATCTGGATGATTTTCGTTATCCAACACTTGATACTCTGGAGCTGAATAATAGATTGGCTTGCCCTCTACCTCTTGTGCTAGATAGAAAATACCTGAATTCGCACCTTTAGCTACTTTCCATTCAAGCTCGAGTTCGAAGTTTTTAAAATTCTTATCAAAGATCAAATCCCCACCATCGTTAGACTGACCTTCGCCACCACCTGATCCATTGAATTTGATACATCCATCTTCAACAGTCCAGCGACCTGGCACATCTTGACGGTTATAACCTCTCCAACCACTAAAATCTTTACCATTAAAAATCTTTACAGATTTATCTCCTTTGATTTCTTTTCCAGCAGTATGCTCTTTATCGTTATTCATATTACAGCTACAAAGCGTTGTTGTGCGTGTAAAAATTGATACACTACAACCCACTGTAGTGGTGAGTAACAAAACGGTACTCACCAACAGAATTATTTTATTCATATTTATTTTTCTAGTTTATAACTACGTTCAAATTAGTATTAGCGTGGCATTGCTTGCAAATTCCAACCCTCTCTGTAATTATGCTTAATTAATTCTTGCGCAAATTGTTGTGCATTGATAGGATCTGTCATCTCTTTATTAAACGATGGGTGACCATCTTTAATACTAAAGCCATCTTTAATGATAATTTTCAACATCTCGTCGTCGCCGATATTTGTAAATCTCATGTTCGGACCATCCCAATGAAGCTCTTTGTTTAATGCTTGCAAACGAATTGCCAATACACCCATTACAACCATTTCGTTGAAAGGTCCAGCCTCGAAGAAGTTTGATTTTGCCTCAACACGACTTGCTTTATTCTCTTTACATGCACGGATCCAATCCTCCTCGTGCGAACCATTCACTCTTCGCTCTGTTTTAGCAACATTAGGCACACGACCCGAAAGAAGCCATGGGTTCACACCATAACATCCACAAATCAATGTATCTTTAGTTCCGTGGAAGATTACCAATCCACCACCTTCGCCCATCAAACGTTTTCCTTGTGGGAAACCTTCTGGACGATCAGGCATCATACCGCCATCATACCAATGCACCTCTACACCTGGCATTGCTACCTTTGGTAAATTATCTCTTGATGGGAATGTTAATTTAACGTGCTGTGCCTGTGGAGCACAATCTTGCAATAACAATGTTGACGAACCTTCTACCTTCGTTGGGTAGCCTAGGTTTAAGCCCTTAAATACTGGGTGTAGAATGTGACAAGCCATATCGCCTAGTGCACCTGTTCCGTATGCCCACCATCCACGCCAGTTCCATGGGTGAAATACATTGTTAAAAGGTTTCATTTCGGCAGGACCAGTAAACAGATCCCAATTCAATGAAGATGGCACTTTATCTTTTTTCTCTGGTGCATTTAATCCTTGTGGCCAGATAGGACGGTCTGTTGCAGCTTCTACTTTAACAATCTCTCCGATTTCGCCATTTGCGATCCACTCGCAAATAAGGTTAACCCCTTCGCCAGATGCTCCTTGGTTACCCATTTGAGTCGCTACACCTGTAGATTTTGCTAGGTTTGTTAGCAAACGAGACTCATATACTGAGTGTGTTAATGGCTTTTGCGTATAAACGTGCTTGCCCATAGCCATAGCATCAGCTGTGATAATAGCGTGTGTATGATCTGCAGTTGCAACTAATACGGCATCTATATCTTTACCCATCTCATCGTACATTTTGCGATAATCCCAATATTTTTTTGCTCCTGATAGGCGCTCAAATACAGGCTTAGAGTATCTCCAATCTATATCACAAAGTGCTACGATGTTGTTTTTGTTCTCCATTTGTTTAAGGTTGGCATTACCCATACCTCCAATACCAACGGCTGCAATATTTAACTTGTCTGTAGGTGCAGTGTGGCCATGTGATTTACCTAAAACGGTATTAGGTACAATAGTAAGTGCTGCTGCTGCAGCTGTTCCTGTTTGTAGGAATGATCTTCGTGTAATACTCATAGTAATAATTTTAAAGATTGTATCTATCAATAAAAAAATCAATAGATAGGTTCATTTGCTCTATTTGTAACATAGAGTCAAAAAATTCATAATATATAATTTATGCACGAGTGTGTTCAGGCTCGTATAACGCATATTACAAAGATATGTATTGTATAGCTATCTTTTTGATAAAAAAGATCTTTAGTTTATAAAATAAAGATCTTTTAACAGCATAGATAGTACATATCTTTCACACACTCATGAACAGTATTAACGAGTATCGTTTGTGTGAATGTAGCTTTAATTCTTGGCATAAGCATATATTCGTCTTTGATAATAGCACTTACTGAATAAGTTAATAATTATTTATTTAGCTTGTTCGGTTAACTTATTTTACGCAACTGTAACCGCAACGTAACCGCAACGGATTGTAAAAATAGTTCTCTTTGCGTGTGTGTCATAAATGATTTATATTCAATCAGTTAAATCGCTATTAAAAATAGGCTATTTTCGTATCCGCAACCAAACCGCACCACTACCGCACCGCGAGTGCAACTCCTTCTTAATATAGAATTAATT
>CAMQTD010000028.1 GCA_947036995.1 uncultured Parabacteroides sp. | reverse complement strand
TGCAATCAGTATCAGATGATGGTTTGGCTATTGCTCTTGCACGCAATGGAGGACTATCCTTTATATTTGGATCACAACCAACCGAAACGCAAGCAGAGATGGTGCGCAAGGTGAAGAAATTCAAAGCAGGATTCGTTATCAGTGATGCAAACCTGAAACCAGAAAGCACACTAGCAGATGTAATCGCAGTGCAAAAAAGAACAGGACACTCTACTATTGGTGTAACACAAGATGGAACACCTAATGGTAAATTAGTAGGAATGATTACGAGTCGTGATTACCGCGTAGGTGTAAACCCAATGGATACAAAGGTAGAAGCGTTAATGACTCCATTCTCAAAATTAACCGTAGGCAAAGTAGGCATGACGCTGAAAGATGCAAACGATATTATTTGGGAGAATAAACTAAATACACTTCCTATCATTGATGAAGATCAAAAATTAGTTTATTTCGTATTCCGTAAAGATTATGATAGTCATAGAGACAATCCAAACGAATTATCTGACAACGTTGACAAGAAACTACTCGTAGGAGCAGGAATCAACACAAGAGACTACAAAACGCGTGTACCTGCATTGGTAGAGGCTGGAGCAGATGTATTGTGTATCGACTCTTCGGACGGTTACTCAGAGTGGCAAGCAGAAACAATCCAATGGATTAAAGAAACATACAACGGTAAAGTGCTCGTAGGAGCTGGTAACGTAGTAGACGAGGAGGGCTTTTTGTACCTTGTTAAGGCGGGAGCAGACTTTATCAAAGTTGGTATTGGCGGCGGTTCAATCTGTATCACACGTGAGCAAAAAGGTATTGGCCGTGGTCAAGCAACAGCAATCCTTGATGTAGCAAATGCACGTGACGCATACATGAAGAAAACAGGTAACTATGTGCCTATTTGTAGTGATGGTGGCTTAGTTCACGATTATCACATGGTATTAGCACTTTCTATGGGAGCCGATTTCTTGATGATGGGTCGTTACTTTGCACGTTTCGACGAATCTCCAACTAAGAAAATGAAAGTAGGAAACAACTACGTGAAAGAGTATTGGGGCGAAGGTTCAAACAGAGCACAAAACTGGGAACGTTATGATATGGGCGGCACAGAGAGCTTGAAGTTCGAAGAGGGTGTAGATAGTTATGTTCCTTACGCAGGTAAGATGAAAGACAACTTAAGCATCACACTCGGAAAAATGAAAGCAACCATGTGTAGCTGTGGTTCAATCACGATTGACCAATTACAGAAAACATCTAAAATCACGCTTGTATCTTCTACCTCAATCGTAGAAGGTGGCGCACACGATGTAATTTTGAAAGATAAAGGTTGATCTGTAACTGACATACATTACATACTAAATATAAAGGAAGGTAGCACATTGGTGTTACCTTTTTTTATGATTATACTAATAATAGACCCTTTATCCGTATTTGTTGCATAATGTATGTTAAGATTTCATTGAGTTCTAATCCTTTTAAATATTTCATTGTTATATTGTTAAAATACCATGAACTATAATTTATTTAAGCAATGAAGAGTCCTATTATCAATCCTATTCCAGCAGAACGATTTTTAACTATTACAATTGAACGGATCGAAGCAAATGAAATAAAAAAATACCGTAATATAATTCAAACGCAATTATTATATATCATATCAGGCTCTATGTATGTATCATATAAAATGATTATTAATCGAATTGTTAAAGCCGGAGAGACTCTTTTTATTCCCATAGGAAGCAATTATGTATTGGAAGGTGCAACAGATGCGCGCTATATGAATTATGGCTGTGAGATAGACAATTTCTTTTGCAAACATTTTTCAGTAGAGATGCTTTATCCGTATATTGATGCAAATTATAAGTATGATTTTAAGGCGTTGAAGCCAAACAAAGGACTCGCATTGTACTGGGATCTTCTGCTGATATACCACGAGTGTGGAATATTAGATATGAGAATGAAACAAATAAAGAAAGAGGAGCTTTTTATACTCTACAGATTGTATTATGGGAACAGTGAGTTATTTGAGTTTTTCTACCCAATGATCAATATTGATTTTAAGTTTAATGAGTTTATTTACGAAAATTATCTGTCAGTACATAGTGTTAATGAATTGGCTTTAAAATCTAAATACAGCATATCTGGATTTTTAAAGCATTTTGAACAATGCTATAATATGCATCCCAAAGAGTGGATTTTACATCAGAAGAGTGCTCTTATTTTTCACGATTTGCATTTTTCAGAAAGTTCAATTACCGAAATAGCTTACGAGTATCGTTTTTCATCACCATCGCAATTTAGTCAATTCTGCAAAAAGAATTACGGTGAACTCCCTTCTTATATCAGAAAAAAAGGGACGGGAGCCAGTGAATTAATAAAATAGACGTTATAGTTTCGAAAATAGTTTGAATTAATTAAATCTTATTCTTTAAAACTGCAACTATATCTTGTTGGTTGCTGTTTTGTGAACAAGAACCAGACTTATAGATGCGAAAAGTTGCATCACAGATGAGTGATTTAATTATTTAACGAAAGATAACTATGAACAAGAAAGAATTAATTATTGAGGTAACAAAACGTAGCGCATTGCCAAAGGTATTGGTCGAAAAAACGATTAATACGACGTTGAAAACGATTGCCGAAAATGTAACTGAAGGAGAGAGTGTTTCATTATTGGGGTTTGGAATATTCTCGATCAAAGAGCGTAAGGCTCGCAATGGATTTAATCCACAAACAAGTCAAGCAGTAATCATTCCAGCAAAAAAAGTAATTCGTTTTAAAGCGAGTAATACGTTGAAAATCAAATGAATTTAATGATTCATTAAAGAGCCGTATTTTCAATGTAAAATACGGTTCTTTAAAAGTAAAACAATATTTATGAAGTGTACCCTACAAACAGTACCACATTTTAATACCTACAGGTTAAAAGAAAAAAAGTTGATGTCCTACTTATCTCTCAAAAAAGGCGAGCATCATTTGTATAAATCCTGTAAAACGAACTTGATTTTTGTAATGAAAGGATCTATTACTGTTACGTACGATACATATAAGAATACAAGTATTTCTTCTGATTCAATATTTCTTATTCCAGTGGATAAAATCGTATATGTAGTGGCAAAGGAAGATTCTGTGTTTGTTTGTATCTCCTTTTATGCGGTGGCTCAATATTATGATAAAGAGCTAATGGATCCATATATAAAAACAATATCCAATAAGAATAACCAGATCAAGGTACTCAAACTAAATGATCTTTTGAAAGGGATATCCAAATTAATCAGTAGTTGTATTGAAGATAACGTTGTTTGTAATGAGCTTATAGTACAGATAAAAATGGAGATCTCGTGGGTTCTGACTAACTTCTATCCTCCAAAAGAGTTTGCGGAGTTTATTTATACCTGCCTTAACGATGATGAGATTTTTAAAGAGAGTGTGCTTTCAAACTACTTAAAAGTAACGAATGTTACCGCTTTGTGTAGACTGTTAGGGTATAGTAGTGCTGTGTTTAGTACGAAGATGAAACACTGCTTTAACGAAGTGCCGAACACATGGTTTAAACACAAACGGGCAGAAGCCATCTTACAAGATATATACACCACACGACCGATTGCAGAGATCGCCTTGCATTATAATTTTAAGTCGCTATTGCGCTTTAATGCCTATTGCAAAACAACATACGGACTTGCTCCAAAGAAGCTCCGTGAGGTTATTGATAATAAACGAGCCTCAGCAATCGATAAATAAGCTATTGACTGTTGAGACTCGCCTTAATTAGTTTAAACGTAAACGATCTACTTCAACCATTTATCTAACCAATTAAAGAATACACGTTGGAAGAGTACACCATTCTGTGGTTGTGCAATCCAGTGATTCTCGTCAGGGTAAATCAACAGTTCGGCAGGGATACCACGCATTTTAGCTGCATTAAAGGCACTCATGCCTTGTGAGGCTAAGATGCGGTAGTCCAATTCGCCATGTGTAACTAGGATTGGTGTATCCCACTTCTCTACAAATAGGTGCGGAGAGTTAGCAAATGTGCGCTGTGCAACGGCATTGCTCTTGTCCCAATAGGCACCACCCATATCCCAATTAGCAAACCACATCTCTTCGGTTTCGAGGTATTGCTGCTCTAGGTTAAAGATTCCTGCGTGAGAGATAAAGGCTTTGAAACGTTTCTGGTGATGACCAGCTAGCCAATACACCGAGAATCCACCATAGCTAGCACCTACGGCACCAAGTTTGTCTGCATCTACGTACGGCTCTTTTGCCATTTCGTCGATGGCAGAGAAGTAGTCTTTCATGTTCTGACCACCATAGTCGCCACTGATCTGCTCCAACCATTCGTTACCAAACCCAGGAAGTCCACGTCTGTTAGGTGCTACAACGATGTAGCCCTGCGATGCCATTAGCTCTAAGTTCCAACGGTACGACCAGAATTGGCTTACTGTACTCTGTGGTCCGCCTTGGCAATAAAGCAGTGTCGGGTATTTCTTTGCAGGGTCGAAGTGTGGAGGATATACGATCCACGTAAGCATCTTCTTATTGTCGGTTGTTTTAATCCAACGCGGCTTAACGGTTGCTTTTGTTATCTGATCGGTGATTGCTTTGTTTTCGAAGCTAAGCTCTTTGGCATCGCCAGTGGCGGTGTTGATGGCGAAGATCTCGGCTGGATCTGTCATCGAGGTGCGGATTGCTGCCATCTGATCTCCAACGGCGGTGAAGCTGTTGTAGTCGTACTGTCCTGTTGTGATTTGGCGAATAGCTTTCGTTGCTACAGCGATCTCCCAGATGTGTGTTACAGCCTCTTTACACGAGATGTAGTAGATCGACTTGCTGTCAGCAAGCCACTGTAACGTTTCGGTGTTGTAGTCGAAGTCTGCCGTAAGGTTCTGTTTTGCTCCTGTAGTCAGGTTGAGTACGAACATACGCTTTTTGTCAGACTCATAGCCATCACGCTCTTGACTAATCCAAGCAAGCTGTGTTCCATCGGGCGAGAAGCTTGGGTGTGTATCGTATCCCATCATCCCTTCGGTTAGGTTGCGTGTTTGCTTTGATGCAATATCATATAGGTAGATATCCGAATTGGTAGATACAGCATAGTCCATGCCTGTTTTCTTGCGACAAGCATACGCGATGCTTTTACCATCGGGAGACCATGCAAGGTCGGTCATGCCACCAAAAGGTTTCATCGGACACTCGTATGGTTCGCCAGCAAGTATATCCGTAGCTTCGCCCATTGTTTTGCCATCGAAAGAGGCGATGTACGAATGTGGAATGCTTTCTACCCACTCATCCCAATGTTTGTAAAGGAGGTCGTTCACGATGCGCCCTGTTGCCAAAGGCAGGTCAGGATATACATCGGCCGTGCGTTTGCCAAATTTAATATCGCTTACAAATAGTACCTGCTTTTGATCTGGTGATAGCGTGAAGCTATTCACACCACCAGCATAGTTGCTTACTGCTTGGCGGTTAGATCCGTCGGCATGCATTGTCCAAATCTGCGATTTACCATCTACAGCATATAGAAAAGCAATTTGTGTACCGTTATTAAACCAAACAGCATTTTGTTCGCCTTTGGCAGTTTGTGTAATTTGCTTCTTATTAGAACCATCCATGTTCATGGTAAAGAGTTCGCGGTTTCCCTTGTTTTGCTTTACATCGATAAACGTAGTTCCATAAAGAAGCTGTTTGCCATCGGGCGAAAGTTGTATGTCGCTCACGCGTGCCATACTGAAAAGTACATCGGGTGTTAATATCCCACCTGTTACAGTTACTTGATTTCTGCCAATGATTGCTTCATTCTCATTACTGCCCGATGGAGTAGATGCTCCATTATTACAGGCACTTAAAAGCACAGAAGTTGCCATAAGCATGCTTGAAATTGTTTTGTTCATATTCTTAATTTATTGTGTATATACTGCATAAATAAAATCGTATGCGAAATTACTAAAAAAAAAGAGTATCTTTGGGACTACATTATATTAATTTCTATCTTTGTACAGTTAGATTAGAACAATTGAATTTATATAAATAAAAATAGTATGAACAAAATTTGGTTATTTGGAGCAGCGATCTCCATGGTATTAGCATTTGGATCATGTAAACCGAAACAAAGTGCTTACAAAGCAGCTTACGAGCAAGCAAAAGAGAAAGAGATTGAAGCACCTGTCATAGTAGAGGTAGAAGAAGAGGAGATCGTAGTGGTTTCTAAACCAAAAACATCGAATGCTTCTGTACGTCAAGAAAAAGTAACAGCTGTAACAGGCGAAGATCCTAACGGATTGAAACGCTATAGTGTTGTAATTGGTAGTTTCAAAAACAGAACCAATGCTTCGGCCCTTAAAGCACGCATGGTAGACGAAGGTTATACACCTATCTTAGCACAAAACGAGCAAGGTATGTTACGTGTAATTGTAAGTAGCTTCGAAAACAAAGCAGATGCAGCAGATAGCCGCGATGCATTGAAAGATCGTTATGCTCCTAACTTTGAAGATGCATGGTTATTAGAGCGTCAATACTAATCTTTGAGAAAATAAGATAACGATGTCGTTGTATCTCTTTTGGTATGCAACGTACGGGTAAAAAGGATTATCCAACACTTTAGATTGATCTAGCGTGTTGGATAATCCTTTTTTTATGCCCATTCAATTCAAAATAAACGCTTTAAATTTAAAACCTTATGACATATTGTGAACATGTTGCAGTATCTAACGAAGCCGGAATAGCCTATCATAAAAAGTATCACGATACACTTTATGGATTTCCTATTGCAGATGATAACGAACTCTTTGGGAGACTGATTCTAGAGATTAACCAAGCTGGATTAAACTGGCTCACAATCTTGAAAAAAGAGCCTAACTTTAGAGCTGCCTATAGTAATTTCGACATAAAAAGTATTGCAAACTATACCGAAGAAGATGAGGCAAGACTACTCTCAGATGCAGGTATTATAAGAAACCGCCTGAAGGTAAAAGCCGCAATACATAACGCCAATGTAATCTTAGAGATACAGAAAGAATACGGATCGTTTAAGAATTGGCTCGATACACATCACCCTAAAACAAAAGAGGAGTGGGTGAAGCTATTCAAGCATTCGTTCAAATTTACAGGTGGAGAGATTGTGAACGAATTTTTACTCAGCACAGGCTATCTCGAAGGTGCGCATACCGAGAACTGTCCCATCTATAAAGAGATCCTAGCGCTAAACCCTGCATGGAATCAGCAACGCATATAATTAAGGCGAAGTGTCGCATTAATCCTGTTTTTATACACTACTCAATTAAACAAAACGCTTCTATAGCTGTTTAATAGGGTAGGGCAAACTTTGCAAAGTATAGCCATTATTATTTTAATACGCACCGTAAATGAGGAAATTAGTTATTATTTTCATCTCCATTCTTATCTGTATCTTGCTGGGTGATATAGCAAGCGCCTACCAAAAAGAGGCATTACAAACATGGTATCCCGAATTGGTACGCTCTGCATTAACGCCCCCGGGGTGGGTATTTGCATTGGTGTGGACTTTTCTCTATATTGCGATGGGAGTCTCTTTCGGACTGGTGCTGAATGCCTCACATCCGAAGCAGCGGCGTGTGGCATTACTTTTTCTAGTTCAACTGCTGGCAAACTTTAGTTGGAGTATCTTATTCTTTTATAAAGCATGCCCCGTATGTGGCTTGGTAGATATTATTTTGTTAGACCTATTGGTTGTAATTTATATCGTGAAATCGTATCCGATCAATAAATATAGTTCGTTACTATTTGTACCCTATCTGCTATGGCTCTGCTTGGCAACCTATCTCAATGCATTTATTGTGTGGTATAACTAACTGTTTGGATCATAAAAAAAGGTGGATTGCTTGTTTTGAATAACAAGCAATCCACCTTTTTTTATGATCCAAACCGTTAAGCCATGATAGCCTCTACCTCGTCGGTTGTTTTCGGAATAGCTCTTCCTAATATACGACAACCAGCTGGTGTGATAAGGAAATCTTCTTCGTTGCGGATACCGCCAAAATCTTTATAGGTAACCACCTTATCGTAATTGATAAACTCAGCAAAACGTTTTTCCGCTTTCCATAGGTCGATCAATTCGGGAATGAAATAGATTCCTGGTTCAATCGTATGTACAAATCCAGCCTCTAAAGGACGTGCCAAACGTAAAGACTTACGTCCGAATAGTGTGCTTTTAGGTTTGCCATCATATCCAACATATACTTCGCCAAGGTTCTCCATGTCGTGTACATCAAGACCCATCATGTGTCCCAATCCCGTAGGAAAGAAAAGAGCGTGTGCACCCGCTTGTACAGCTTCGTCGGCATCGCCACGCATAAAGCCTAAGGCTTTCATTCCCTCTACGATTGTGCGTGCCGATAGGTCGTAGACTGCTTCGAACGCAATGCCCGGACGTAGTGCTGATACAGCAGCTTCGTGTGCAGCAATTGAGATATCATAAATCTCTTTCTGACGGGTCGAGAACTTTCCGCCAATCGGCATCGTACTCGACATATCTCCACAATAACCCATGGCTGTTTCGGCGCCTGCATCAACGAGGAATAGGTCTCCGTTCTGCATCGTGTTGCCGTGGTAGTGGTTGTGGAGTGTTTGTCCGTTGATGGTTGCGATTACGGGGAATGATAGTTCGCCGCTTGTAGCCAGTGCTATTTCTGTTAGTTTTGCTGCCACTTCGCTCTCTTTCATTCCTGCACGTGCCATGCGCATAGCTGTTTCGTGCATATCGGCTGTGGTGTTACAGGCTATTTCGATCTCTGCAATCTCTTCGGCAGATTTATAGTTACGCTGGTTTACCACCGCTTTGATAAACGGAACAGATGCAGTGATAGCACCCAAAGAGATGCCTAACCACTCCATAAGTTTGAGTTGATGCTCTGCACGGTAGGGTGGGAGGTAGTGGATTGTTTGCTTCTGTGCTGTAGCTTGTTTTAAGTAAGCTGCAACAGCTTTGGCAGGTTCGGTGTGTGTTACGCCGATCAGTTCGCTCTTCTCTTTCAGTGTTGGCTGTGTACCCATCCATACGATATGGTCGATGCTTAATTCGTCTCCAAAGATAACTTCTTTGTCGGCATCGATATCAATAATAGCGGTTAACCCCTCGTAAGGCAAACCGAAGTAGTATAGGAATGTAGAGTCTTGTCTGAAATGGTAGGTGTTATCGGCATAGTTTACGCCGCATGCATCGTTACCTAAAAATAAAAGGAGTCCAGAGCCTACACTTTTTTTGAGTTGTGCGCGTCTGGTTTGGTAAGTTTCTTTTGAAAACATAATTGGTTGTATTTAGAATTTTACAGTGTCCCAAAGGTAGTGAAATAGTTGGATAAAACAGAAAAACGGATTGTCTTTTGACAGACAACCCGTTTTCTATTTTATCTATAGCGAAACATTTGCTTCACTATAGGTATAATCTATTGGATTAATATCCTCTGATTGCTTCAATACCTGGAAGAACTTTTCCTTCGATTGCCTCAAGCAAAGCACCACCACCAGTTGATACGTAAGATACGCCGCTAGCCAAACCGAACTTGTTTACACAAGCTACAGAGTCACCACCACCAACAAGAGAGAATGCACCATTTTTAGTTGCTTCAACGATTGCATCACCAACTGCATGAGAACCATGCTCGAAGTTACTGAATTCAAATACGCCTGTAGGACCATTCCAAAGAATAGTTTTAGAGTTTTTGATTACCTCGTCGTAGATTTCAATTGTTTTCGGACCGATGTCCAATCCTTGCCATCCAGCAGGAATTTTATCATCATCACAGAGCATTGTTTCAGCATCGTTGCTGAACTTGTCTGCAATCTTAGCATCTACAGCAATCACAAGGTTAACACCTTTTTCTTTAGCAGTAGCCATTAACTCTTTTGCAAGTTCGATTTTATCATCTTCGCAGATTGAGTTACCAATGCTTCCACCTAATGCTTTTGTGAAAGTAAAAGTCATACCACCTGTGATAATCAAGTTATCTACTTTACCTAAAAGGTTTTCGATAATTTCGATTTTAGAAGATACTTTAGAACCACCCATAATTGCAGTGAAAGGACGTTTGATATCATCCATAACTTTCTCTACTGCTTTTACTTCTTTCTCCATCAAGTAACCAAACATTTTGTTGTTGATGTCAAAGTATGCAGCGATAAGCGCTGTAGAAGCGTGTGCACGGTGTGCAGTTCCGAAAGCGTCGTTTACATAACAATCAGCTAGAGCAGCTAATTTCTTTGTAAATGTTTTTTGGCTCTCTTTTACTTGTTTCTTAGCTTCTTTTTTCTCTTCGTCTGTTGCATCTTCAGCAACGCCACGAGGTTTACCCTCTTCTTCAGCATAAAAACGAAGGTTTTCTAGCAATAATGCTTGTCCTGGTTGTAAAGCAGCTGCTTTTTCTACCGCTTCAGCACCAATACAATCGTTAGCAAACTGAACTTCTACACCTAAAAGGTCAGAAACATGTTTAACGATATGATTCAAAGAAAATTTATCAGTAACGCCTTTTGGACGACCTAAATGTGAACCAATGATTACACTACCACCATCAGCGATAATCTTTTTAAGTGTAGGCAGTGCTGCACGGATACGATTGTCGTCTGAAATGTTGAAATTCTCGTCCAATGGCACATTAAAGTCCACACGAACAAATGCCTTCTTGCCGGCAAAATCGAATTTTTCAATTGTTTGCATATTGATAATATTTTTAATAATGTATAAATTTTATTCAATTCATCTTGTTTCAAAATGATTGCAAATATACTAAAATCATTAAATAAATAAGCCTATTTTAAGAGAAAACTTACCCCAATTTGAAGCGAATGCGTAATTTTTGGTTCTCGAATGTATAATTAAGGAGGATAAAGGAGCCAATTTCGGATGTATTCTCAACGTGTGCACCAATGCAGGGACATGCATCATAGTCGCCTACGCGTACGATGCGCAGCATTTCGGAGGCATCTGCGGGGAGTTTGCTGAGGTCTACAAGCTCGGCAGCATCTGTTCTGTTCATCAATGCTGATGTGATGGGGAGCTGTTGTGCTATTATTTCGTTAACGGTGTTTGCTACGGCTTGCATTTGTGCTTCGGTAGGGGCTTCGTTTAGGATATAATCGCATTTGCTCTTCGTTTTTTCGATATGTGCATTCGTGCAGCGCTTGCAGCCAAAGGTACGTATCATTGTTTGGTTTAATATATGTTCTGCTGTATGCATGGGCTTGCAGTACTCCTTTTTAGCTTTGTTTGTTTCCATTTTATGTGTTGTAATAGTTTAATTACATTTGTTGATTTGTTGGATTGATATATAGGCTTTGGCAAAAGTAGTCAAATAGTGGTTAGTTACAAAAACGAACTAGATTTTCTTGCTGCAAGATAAATTTACTACCTTTGCAGCGTTTTATTGAAAACATAACAAGACTAATTTAAAACTTAATTATTAAAATTACTATGTCAGTACATATTGCAGAAGATACACGTAAGGTAACAACGCACCGTTTAACGGAGATGAAAGCGCGTGGAGAGAAGATTTCAATGCTTACTGCCTACGATTATACAATGGCTGGAATTGTAGATCAAGCCGGTATGGATGTGATTTTAGTAGGAGATTCTGCCTCTAACGTGATGGCAGGAAACGTTACAACACTTCCTATTACCTTAGATCACATGATTTATCACGGTACATCGGTAATGAAAGCCGTTAAGCGTGCATTGGTTGTGGTAGATCTTCCTTTCGGAACGTATCAAGGAGACTCGAAAGAGGCATTAGTTTCTGCCATCCGTGTGATGAAAGAGACTGGCGCAGATTGTATCAAGCTAGAGGGTGGGGCTGAAGTGAGCGAATCTATCGCACGTATCCTATCAGCAGGTATTCCTGTAATGGGTCATTTAGGTTTAACACCTCAGTCTATTAATAAATTTGGTACGTACTCTGTGCGTGCTAAAGAGGAGAAAGAGGCGCAACAGTTAATTGATGATGCACATCTATTAGAAAAGTTGGGTTGCTTTGCTTTGGTACTCGAAAAGATTCCAGCAGCATTGGCTACACGTGTATCGAGCGAACTTACAATCCCAGTAATTGGTATTGGTGCTGGTGCTGGCGTAGATGGTCAGGTATTGGTAATGCATGATATGTTAGGTTTAAACAAAGGATTCTCACCTAAGTTTTTACGTCGCTATGCCGACCTACATACAGCTATGACGGATGCTTTACAGGCGTATATCTCGGATGTGAAAACGCAAGATTTCCCGAATCAGAACGAGCAATACTAATAAATTTAGTAAGCCGCGATTAAACAAGGCAATATAATACAAAAGAGAGTCAATGAGTATAAATTATTCATTGACTCTCTTTTGTATTATATTGCCTTGTCAATTATTTGATATTCATGCATATATACTAATAATATACTGCATATATACATTTAAACAAATATAATCTAAATATTTAAATAGAAATGAAACAAATATAAAAAATAACTAAATGGTTCTACAGTAGCTGTATATCTACCTGTTTGAGCACGTATAAACACCCTCTATTCGCTTTTATTCTGTTCGCTTTATAATTTATCAAATAACTTTGTAGATGTCTGAAATATGCTTTATATTTGTCAGTATATTATTCGCCAGAACTTTAATTATGAGCCAGAATTAGTTATTCAAACATCACAATTTTATAGTATGATGGATTGATCTGCTTTATTTTAAACTTCTTTTTATGGTATTTATTTTCGAACGAAAATAAAAATAAGACTTTGCAAACCGGCACATCTCTTACTTCTCTATGAATTAATCAACAATCATTTTAAAAGTGATATAGTATAAGAACTTCTGTTTTAGATCGGTTGTTTTAGCCCTTCTATTTGCTTGAAGTGATACTATATTTGTTTGACGAGCGTATAAAAAAGAGAGTGTTTATTTTCAAATTAATGATTATGATGATCCGAATGCGGAATTTTTTAAAACATGAAGGTAGTATAAATAGTGCAAAATTGTTTGCTATGTTTTGTCTGTCTTTATTGGTGCTAGTTGGTTGTAACGATAAGAAGGTATTACCGCGTCCTATTGTTCAGGTTCAAATGTCCGATGTTGACGATGTAGAGCTTTTTGGCGAGTATGTAGGTCAATTAAGTGCATTTAGAAATGTCGAAGTGCGTGCACGTGTAGATGGTTTTATTCAAGAGATGACTTTCGAACAAGGAAAGATTGTAACTCAAGGCGATCTCTTATATGTGATCGACCCAACTGTTTATCAAGCCAAATACGAATATGCAAAAGCTGTATTAAAGAAATCAGAAGCTGAGTATTTAAAAGCAAAACGAGACGAAGCACGTCTGCGCCCGCTTTATAGAGAGAATGCAGTCAGTCAGCTCGATTTAGATAATGCAACTGCACAAACCGAAGTGGCACTTGCCAATGTGGCAATGAGTAAAGCAACACTGCAACAGGCCGAAACAGAGTTAAGTTATACGCGCGTTCGTGCTCCTATATCAGGTTATATCACCGAGTCGAAAGTATTTATCGGTTCGCTTGTAGGTTCAAAAGGCGAATCACTGCTATCCGAAGTAGTGCAGATAAACCCAATTACAGTAGATTTTGATATGACAGGCTTAGATTACCTAACCAGTAAGCGCAGAAATGTAGAATTTGGAACTACCGATTCTACCCGATCGTGGCAGCCTACGGTATCTATCACGCTACCCGATAATACGACCTACAATTATAATGGAGTCGTGAATTTTGCCGATCCACAAGTAAACCCCTCTACAGGAACATTTAATGTAAGTGCCGATGTGCCTAACCCTAACCGCGTGCTTTTGCCAGGACAGTTTACACAAGTAAAACTCCTTTTGGATGTACTCGAAGAGGCAGTTGTAGTGCCTCGTAAAGCTGTTTATATTGAAAAAGGAGGTGCATTTGTTATGGTTGTACGTGCTGATAGTGTTGCAGAGAAGCGATTTATAGAAACAGGTGTGCAGGTAAATAATACGATGGTTGTTGATAGAGGATTGAAAGAAGGGGAGTGGATTATAACCGAAGGACGCCAGAAGGTTACACCAGGCGAGAAGGTAATACCTGTCTCTTTGACCGATTCAGTAACGATTAATAAACTAAGGAGGGGTACATTATGAAAGTAGGCTTTTTTATAGATCGGCCTATTTTCTCGGCTGTATTATCAATCCTTATTGTGGTTGTTGGTGGTATTGCATTAACGCTATTACCAGTAGACCAATATCCAGATGTAACGCCCCCAGTGGTGCGTATCAGTACCTCATACCCTGGAGCAAGTGCTACCACCGTAAGTCAGGCTGTAGCAACGCCTATTGAACAAGAGCTGAACGGTACGCCGGGTATGATCTACATGGAATCAAGTAGCTCGAATACGGGTAGCTTAAGCGTAATGGTAACATTCGAAGTTGGTACAGATGCTGATATGGCTACCGTAGAGGTGCAAAATCGCATGAAGTTGGCAGAGTCTCGTCTGCCTGCCGAGGTGATACAGAGTGGTATCTCGGTAGAGCGTCGTTCTACCAGCCAGTTGATGACGGTTAGTCTATCGTCTGAAGATCCAAAATTTGATGAGATCTACCTTAGTAACTTTGCTACAATCAATGTACTCGATGTATTGGGACGTATCCCAGGCGTTGGGCGTGTTTCTAATATTGGTAGTCGGTACTACTCGATGCGTATATGGGTAATGCCCGATCGCTTGGCTAATTATAGCTTAACGGTAGAAGACTTAAAGTCCGCTATTAAAGATCAAAACAGAGAATCTGCCGCTGGAGAGTTTGGCTTGCAGCCTACCGATGATGTTGATATTACACTGCCTATTACAACACAAGGCAGGTTACAAGATGTAGATCAGTTCGAAAATATAATTCTGCGTGCCAATGCAGATGGTTC
This sequence comes from uncultured Parabacteroides sp., assembly GCA_947036995.1. Lineage (GTDB taxonomy): Bacteria > Bacteroidota > Bacteroidia > Bacteroidales > Tannerellaceae > CAMQTD01. The sequence continues at coordinate 6,284 of CAMQTD010000028.1, read as the reverse complement.
TGCTATTCGCCTGAAAGATGTTGCGCGTGTATCGCTAGAATCGTCGAGTTATAGCAACGAGAGTGGTATGAATGGTGCTAACTCTGCTATTTTAGCTGTTTATACACTTCCTGGATCTAATGCATTAGATGTAGCGACTAAAGTGCACGAAGAGATGGCTCGCATTAGTAAGAATTTCCCCGAAGGATTAACATATGCCATCCCATTTGATATAACTGAATATATCACACAATCGATAGACGAAGTATATAAAACCCTTTTAGAGGCTATATTATTGGTTGTACTCGTTGTATTCTTATCATTACAGAGCTGGCGTGCTACGCTTGTACCTACTATTGCGGTGCCTATATCGCTTATTGGTACATTCGCATTTATGCTTGCATTTGGTTTCTCGATAAACTTATTAACGCTTTTAGGATTGATTCTGGCAATCGGTATCGTGGTAGATGATGCCATTGTGGTGGTCGAGAACGTAGAGCGTATCATGAAAGAAGATAACATTGGAGCGCGAGAAGCCACGCATAAAGCGATGAATGAGTTGGCAGGTGCATTGATTGCAACCTCGCTCGTGTTAGCGGCGGTATTTATACCGGTAAGTTTCTTGAGTGGTATTACAGGACTGTTGTTCCGTCAGTTTTCGATAACAATTGTGGTATCTGTACTTATATCTACAGTGGTAGCATTAACATTGAGTCCTGCCATTTGCGCATTGATCTTGAAGCCACGTAAAGAAACAAAGAATATTGTGTTCCAACGTATTGATACATGGCTCGATTTAGGAAACAACATATACATCGGTTATGTGCGCAAGGCAATCGGTAATCCGCAACGTATGCTTGTTCTGTTTGCACTCATATTAGGGCTTACTACGATTTTAGCACGCTATACACCCTCGAGTTTTATCCCAGAAGAGGATCAAGGCTTTTTTAAAGTCGAGATTGAACTATCAGAGGGAGCAACACTCTCTCGTACACGTGGGGTAACAGATCGGGCAATCGCCTATTTTATGAGTCAACCTGCTGTTGATTATGTATTGAACAATACAGGATCAAGTCCAAGCGTTGGATCAAGTCAATCAAGAGCAGAACTTACCGTTATTCTAAAGCCATGGGCAGAAAGAGAAGACGAAGCCTCGCAGTTAAGTGCTGTTATTGATGCTGCAAAAAAGGAGTTCTATTATTATCCTGAAGCGATTGTTTATATTTCACGTCCACCAGTTATTCCGGGTTTAGGAACAGCAGGAGGTTTTGAGTTGCAGTTGCAAGCGCAATCTGGAGCAACGTGGGAACAGTTGGTAGCTGCTACCGATACATTCCTTATTCTGGCAAGTAAGAGTAAGAAATTAGCTGAAATATCGTCGGCACTACAGTCGGATATTCCACAGCTACACTTTGACTTGAATAGAGATCGGGCTAAGTTTCTGGGTATACCCTTATCCGATGTGTTTTCGACCATGAAGGCATTCTTAGGTTCTGTATATGTGAACGACTTTAATATGTTTAACCGCATATATAAAGTAAATATAATGGCAGAAGCCGAATACCGTAAACATCCAGATAACATCGGCTTGTTCTATGTAAAGGCATCAAACGGCTCTATGGTACCGCTTAAAGCATTAGGAAAAACAGAATATACAACTGGCCCTGGAACGATCAAACGTTTCAATATGTTTAACGCAGCTGTTATCACAGGGCGTGCAGCTCAGGGATATAGCTCGGGAGATGCAATGGCCGAAATGGAGCGAATAGCCGCCGAGGTTTTGCCCAAAGATATTGGTATAAGTTGGAGCGGATTGTCGTTACAAGAGAAACAATCGGGCGGGCAGACTAGCTCTATCATGTTTCTTGTATTCCTATTTGTATTCCTATTCTTAGCAGCCCAGTACGAAAGTTGGATTGTGCCTATATCCGTGTTACTAACACTGCCATTAGCTGCATTCGGTGCTTTTCTAGGAATTACAATCACAGGGTTAGAAAACGATATCTATTTCCAGATTGGTTTAGTAACCTTAATGGGACTAGCTGCCAAGAATGCGATCTTGATCGTAGAGTTTGCTAAAACAATGATTGATGATGGTGTAGATGTAACAGTAGCAGCCGTTGAGGCGGCAAAAATGCGTTTCCGACCACTTCTAATGACCTCTTTGGCGTTTGTGCTTGGTATGTTACCACTGCTACTCTCTACAGGTCCAGGTTCGGCAAGTCGTCATTCAATTGGTACAGGTGTGTTTTTCGGAATGTTGTTTGCCATCAGTGTCGGTATTATTTATGTACCATTCTTTTTAGTGTTGGTTTATAAGATGAAATACAAATTTCAAAAATTAATAAAACGAAAATGGTAAGAAAATATATACATGCAATTATTATCATTGTTCTTCTTAGCGGAGTAAGTTCGTGTAAGATGGGTAAAGACTATGTTCGATCCGAACATCTTTCGGCAGATTCATGTCTGCAATTTGCCACCGATAGTACGACCTATGCCGATATGCCTTGGTGGGAGGTTTATACCGACACGTTGCTTATCGACTTAATAAATACAGCTTTAAAGAATAACAAAGATATCAATATTGCCACAGAGCGTATACACGAATATATGGCTTTGCGCCGCATGACGGTTAGTAAATTGTTCCCTACGCTTGGTGCTAATATTGAATATGGCGGTGTCTCGAACAAAAACAGCGAAGGGGTACGTGTATCAAAGAATGAATTTGAGGCAAAAGCAACCATTGCTTGGGAAGTCGATATCTGGGGTAAGTTGAGGCGTCAAAAAGAAGCTGCAACTGCCGACCTAATCGGTATAATCGAGAATAAACATACTGTAGAGATGTTTTTAATCGCACAAGTAGCCGAGCAATATTTTGAGATTGTAGCATTGAATAGTAAGCTAAACATTGTAAATCAGACCATCGATGCACGTAAAGAGGCTTCTCGTATTGCATTGTTACGCTTTAAAGGTGGATTAACATCGGAAATAGCGTACCGACAGGCACAAGTTGAACTAGCCGAAACACAAGTTATCCTGCCAGCAGTAGAGCAAGATATTGTGTTTCGTAATAATGCGCTATCATTTTTATTGGGCGCAACCTCAGCACCGATGATTACAAGTTCGAAGCTCGAAGCAAATTCGTTGCCAGACTACATACCAGCAGGTTTGCCATCTACCTTAATTAATCGCCGACCTGATATAAGAGAAAGCGAACAGGCTCTAATTGCAGCAAATGCGAATGTAGGCATTGCCAAGGCTGAGTTTTTTCCTTCGTTGAGCTTAACGGGGAGTTTAGGCTTTGAGAGTCCAGACCTGTCAAACTTTTTCCGTACACCTATTTGGGGGCATGCAGCAAACTTGTTGTCTCCTGTTTTTCAGTATGGCAAAAATAAAGGTCGTTTCGAAGCAGCAAAAGCCGTGCGCGAGCAGAAAGTGTTAGCATATCAGAAGTCTGTATTAAATGGCTTTAGAGAAGTTAGTGATGGCGTTACGCGCTTTCAAAAGTCGAAGGTTATTCGTAAATTGAACGAAGAGTTAGAGATATCGGCACGAAACTACCTAAAACTCGCAAAGCTTCAATATATAAATGGCGTAGTTGCTTATATTGATGTATTAGATGCACAGCGTAAACTATTCGAAGCGGAGATCGATTTGAATACATCGGTACGCAACGAGTACCTCTCATTAGTCAGTTTGTATAAAGCATTAGGTGGGGGATGGTCTCTCGCTAATCTATAACAAACCGGCTAAAAAAGAGACAAGACTTAAAGGCATAACAAAGCCGTATATCGGTGTTTAAGGTGTATGATTAATGCATATACTTAAACACCGATATACGGCTTTGTTTTTTTATTGTTTTATTATCAGCAGCCCTCTCTCAAATCACGCTCTTTACCACTCTCTATCAGATCGGTTACGGTAAGCGGACGCAGGGCAATAAAAGATTGCTTGCGATAGGTGCAGGTTTTCATCGCACAATGTTCGCAATGCTTCTCGGCACAGGAGTCTGAATGGATAGACATCACTACATGGTTGTCGAATTGTGCTGAGATTACTTGGTTTAGCAGTTCGCAAGCATCGTGCCCTTGTGGAATATTGTAATACCAAGGCAATCGCAAATCGCAATCCACATGGTAGTAGCTACCATATTTAATGGCTTTGAGGTTATGTATATCTACCCAATCATCTTGTCGATTTGTCTCTATTGCTTCAAGAATTGTTTGCAGGAGGGCATCGTCGGTACGGTCTGTTAGGTTCGAAATCGTGTTACGTAAGATGTGTACACCTGTTACCACAATGATCGTTCCGAATACTAAAGCCAGCGCACCATCTATCCAAGCCAACTGAGTGAAGTAAAGCAGCACAAGCCCCAAGAGCAACCCAATGGTAGAGTAGGCATCTGATTGTAGGTGTTTACCACCAGCCACTAAAGCGATTGAGTTGTATTTTTTACCTATATGTATGCTGTACCATCCCATGGCGTAGTTCATTATTCCAGCTACAGCTACTACGGCAATACCGATATCTAGCTTTTCGGGCATACTGGGATCGAACAGACGGCGCACCCCCTCGTATATAATCATACCTCCAGCTGCTATAATCATCAACCCCTCGAGCGATGCCGAGAGCGATTCAAACTTACCATGTCCGAAAAGATGTTGCTTGTCTTTTGGTTTGCCCGCTATCTGCAAACTGATTAGGCTGATTACACCTGCTACAACATTCACAATACTCTCCATAGCATCGGTAAGGATACCGACCGAGTTTGTTGTGTAAAATGCAATAAATTTACCTATCAATATTATAGCAGAGAGGGTGACAATTTGTTTTTGTACCTGCTGCTTAATCCGTTCTTGTTCCATGATGCACGCTTTATTATCAACTTATTTGAGCAAACAAATTTAGGGAAAATAAATGAACAATAGGGGATTTACTTTAACTCAATTTCTCAACATCTATCCATTGTTGGGATCATAATTTAACCAGTTGTTTTTCGACAATAAGCTACGCAAACCTTTTGTTGCGTGACGTGGCTGTGACACGGTTTTTGCCCCTTTCCGCAACAGGTCACCAATAGATGTAAAAAATACTAAGTCTGCAAGTTGCTGACAATCAATAATCAACAAGCGAAAAATACGTTTTAAAATATGTAAACGCCAATGGTGCGTCAATGGTGCGATAAGGGCATCACCATTTCTTCTTAATATAGTATTAATTCTTAGAATAAATTTATATAAGAAATTTATTATCTTAGCGCGAGGAGAAAACGTTTTTTTTAAACGTTTTTCGTCCTCAGACAACTACAAAAAAACGTGCACATACTATGTGAATATACACAATAAGCAATGATAAAATCAACTGTTTCTAAGAAAACAGACTCTTCTTCTATACGGATAGCTCACGGAGTTTACCGAAAAACAAAGGGACTTTATCACTAAAAAGTTCCTTTGTTTTTATGTAAAAGTCCCTAGTTTTTTGCATAAGAGTAGTAACCTTCCGTAAAAAGAGAAGTAGTAAAAAAACAATTCACCATCGTTTAGCATCGTTTACCACCGTTCAGCATCGTTTAGCACATTGAGATCTCGTGGCGTTGTATATTTGTACTGTTATCGATAACGAACTTTTTTTTATTTACAAACCTCTAAATATCATTGCCATGCCATTAAAGTATCATTTAGTTTTACGTCCCGATTTAAGTAAAAATGCAGTAGTAGGTAAAAAACTCGTGCACGGACAAGTACGCAGCATACGCACCATCGAGCTTGATCATGTATGCGATCTGATTTCGGACAGCTCTACCGCTTCGCGCGGCGATGTTAAAAACATACTCTCAGGACTCACCCAGATCATGATTCGCCACATGGGATTTGGCGATGTGTTTAGATTCGGAGAACTGGGTAGTTTCCGCATGATAGCAGGCTGTAAGGGTGCACAAAGTGTAGAAGAGTTTAACACGAGCCTGTTTAAAAAAGGACGCGTTATATTCACTCCCGGACCCATGCTCAAAAGGGTAGCTGCTAACGTGAAGTTTGAAAGATGTGAATTTGCAAAGAAACAGACACGCAATAAGAAAGAGGGAAAAGGGGATTGAATAGAAAATGAAAATTCGCTTAGCTAAAAGGGAGTAGGAGTATGTGGTCTCTTGGGGTCGGTTTAACAAAACTTGAAACGTCGGAGGTGAAGAGAAATTAAAAAAGAATGACTAATAATCGGGGGCTTCTGCTCTCACAAAAACAAATATAATAATGACAAATACAGTATTAACAATCTTAGGGGCGTTGGGTGGGTTCGAGGGTCTC
>CAMQTD010000027.1 GCA_947036995.1 uncultured Parabacteroides sp. | reverse complement strand
GATGCTTTTATATAGCAAATACCACCGTTAGGTTTAAATTATTTAGCCTGATGAACAGTTAATTGAGGGAAAGGGAAATTGATGCCCTCTTTATTGAACTCAGCATAAATAGCTTTGTTAATATCAAAATAAACATCCCAATAGTCTGGACTATTAACCCATGCACGTACTACGATATTAACCGAACTTGCAGCAAATTCATGCAGTGCAATAAACTTTTCAGGGTTTTGTAATATGCGACTATCATTGGCTAATACACGCTCAATAACACGCTTTGTGTTTTCGAAATCTTCGCCATAGTCAACGCCCAATACCCAATCTACACGGCGTGTAGTTTGATGTGTGTAGTTTGTAACCACACCACTAGATAGCGTGCCATTAGGAATATAGATTACTTTATTATCGAATGTTCTTAATATCGTGTGGAATATTTGAATTTCAGCAACAGTACCTGTTACATCTTGCGATTCAATTACATCACCAACTTTATAAGGCTTGATCATTAAGATAACCAATCCGCCAGCAAAGTTTTGCAAGTTGCCACTCAAAGCCATACCAATAGCCACACCGGCAGAAGCTAGAAGCGCTGCAAACGAGGTTACCGAAACACCTAATGTGCCAACCACAGTGATAATTAATAATATCATCAACGATATATTAATCACACTCATTAAGAATGTTCTTACCGAAAGATCAAGCTTTCGTTTCTCAAAAATTTGATTCAATAAGCGGTTGGCTATTTTGATAGCCATACGCCCAACTACAAATATAGCTAAAGCAAACAATAATTTACCACCAAGTTCTGCTCCCGCTTTCAGCAAATAAGCAAGTACTTTGCTCATATCAGCATTTAATAACTCTTCCATTTAATCCGTTTTTTTATTTTCGCACAAAGGTATATAATGTTCTTTTAATAATTGTAATTGCTTCTTTTATATTTCTATTAAGTTTTTTGCAACAAAAATAGAACTACATTTGCAGCGTGTTTATATCTATGTTTAATCAATATATTTTACAACTAATTATGAACCGATTCATATCCCTTTTTGTTCTCGTACTGTTTTCATTATCCCTCTCGGCACAATCGTACGATGAGTGGGTAAATAAATCTTTTGACCAATTAGATAATAAAGAGTTAGAAGCTGCTGTCGAAAGTTTGAAATCTGCCATGCGTGTAGAGCCAGGTAATCCTCAAAACTTTTTGTTGCTAACAAATCTCGGCACATTGCAGCGTAGATTGGGGCAGAAGAAAGAGGCATTGATAAGTTACAGTGCAGGGCTTGGTATACACCCCAAAAGTATTGCACTGCTCGAAAATAGAGCCTCACTTTATTCTGAACTCAACGAGCCAGAGAAGGCAATAAATGATTACGATTTCCTATTAATAGAGTCTCCACAGCACCCCGAAGCACTCTATTGTAGAGGGTTGCTATACGTACAGCTCAAAAACTTTATTGCAGCACAAGGCGATTTTGATGAGTTGCTGGAGCAGAACGAGAAATCTGTTCGTGCCAGATTAGGGCACGCTATTTTAGAACGTTCGCGTGGAAATTATATAGCATCGCAAAAAATATACGATTACCTAATCGGTAAGCTGCCCAACAACTATGTGCTTTATGCTGGGCGTGCCGAACTATTCTTTTTGATGGGTAAGAATGCCCGCGCCATGGGCGATATGAACAGAGTTTTTACAAGCGGAAAACCCGAAGCGTACGACTATTTTTTACGTGGCAAGATCAAATTAGCCCAGTATGAGCGTGAGTCTGCACAAGTGGATTTTGCGAAGGCAAAAGAGTTAGGTTATGATACAGAGGCTATTGAAGAGGTGCTGATGCGCATTAAATAGCGCTAAATAATTCGGTTTGTTTAGTCTCTTTTAACTGTTTTATGTATTATTTGTATAGTTAAAAGCGTATATATATTTGAAAAATCCCTCCGAAAGTCGTATATTTGCAGCAGATAAGAGGATGAAGGAGGGGGCGAGTAGTCCCCTCCTTTTGTTCTTAACCATACGTATATGATTGAAAAGAGCAGAATTTGTGAGTTAGTAGAGGAGAATATAGCCTCGACAGAGAATTATTTGGTTGACGTAATAGTAAAACCGGGTAACTTAATCATTGTTGAAATAGACAATGACGAAGGAGTGTGTGTGCAAGATTGTGCATCACTAAGTAAATACATCGAAGAACACTTCGATCGTGAGGTAGAAGATTTTGAGCTTGAAGTAGGCTCAGCTGGTGTAACATCGCCTTTTAAGGTGTTGAAGCAGTACCTTAAAAACATCGACAACGAAGTAGAAGTGCTTCTAAAATCGGGTGTTAAGAGAGAAGGTTTTTTGACCTCTGCCGACGAAAATGGCTTTACAATTACAATCGAAAAGCAAATCAAACCAGAAGGTGCTAAACGTAAAGTAACTATACAAGAGGAAGAACATTATCGATTTGATGAAATAAAATATACAAAATACCTAATTAGATTCAAGTAATTATTATGGCAAAAAAAGAAGAAACAATCAGTATGATTGATACATTTGCGGAGTTTAAGGAGCTTAAGAATATTGATAAGACAACGATGATTAGCGTGTTAGAAGATTCTTTCCGCAATGTTATTGCTAAAATGTTTGGAACTGATGAGAACTACGACGTAATTATTAATCCAGAGAAGGGAGACTTCGAGATTTGGAGAAATCGCTTAGTAGTTGCAAATGACGATTTGGAAGATGCAAATCTTCAAATGACATTGGCAGATGCTCAGAAGATTGATACAGATTATCAAATTGGCGAAGAGGTTACCGACGAGGTATTCTTTGCAGATTTCGGTCGCCGTGCGATTCTGAACTTACGTCAAACATTAGCTTCAAAAATACTTGAACTACAAAAAGATAATTTGTTTGCTAAATACAAAGAGAAGATCGGACAGATCATCTCTGCTGAAGTATATCAGGTATGGAAAAAAGAAATTCTTCTACTTGACGATGAAGGTAACGAATTGTTGCTACCAAAAACAGACCAAATCCCAACTGACTTTTACCGTAAAGGCGAAACAGTGAGAGCGGTTATTGATAGAGTAGATAATATAAATAATAATCCGAAGATTATTCTTTCTCGTACTTCACCACTTTTTCTTCAACGTTTGTTTGAACTAGAGGTGCCAGAGATTAACGATGGCTTAATCGTGATTAAGCGCATTGCACGTATCCCTGGAGAGCGAGCTAAAATTGCTGTAGAATCTTATGACGAACGTATCGACCCCGTAGGTGCTTGTGTGGGTATGAAGGGTTCTCGTATTCACGGAATTGTTCATGAGTTGCGTAACGAGAACATTGACGTGATTAACTATACAGCAAACGTATCCCTATTTATCCAACGTGCATTAAGCCCTGCAAAGGTATCATCGATTCGTGTGAACGAGGAGGAGAAAAAAGCAGAGGTATTTCTTCGTCCCGACGAAGTTTCACTTGCCATTGGTAAAGGTGGATTGAATATTAAACTTGCTTGTTTATTGTCAGAATATACAATTGATGTATTCCGCGATATTGAAGGAGCAGACGAAGAGGATATCTATTTAGATGAGTTTTCGGATGAGATTGATAGCTGGGTAATTGATGCGTTGAAAAATATCGGTTGTTATACAGCCAAAGGTGTTTTGACACTTACACGCGATGAGTTAATGGAACGTGCCGATCTCGAAGAGTCAACAGTTGACGAGATTATTAAGGCGTTATCTGCTGAATTTGAAGAAGAATAAGTTTTTACGACAAAGATTAATATGTCTATACGAATAAATAAAGTTTCAAGAGATTATAATGTAGGAATTGCCACAGTGGTTGAATTCTTGCAAAAGAAAGGCTTTGACGTTGAGAATAGTCCCAACGCCAAAATTGATAATGAGCAATATGCGCTCCTGACTAAAGAATTCGGAAAGGGTTTTGTCCCTGCTGAAGAGACTAAGTCTGTCAAAGAGCCTAAAAAGACAGAGAATAAAGCAACAAAAGCAACCGCTAAAAAAGAGGTTGCTGAAGAATTACATATTACTGTTACATCCGAAGTTGTTGCTCCTAAATTAGTAATTAAAGGGCACATCGACTTAGAGGCTAACACGAAAAAGAAAACAACGAAAGCGCCTAAAGCAGCTAAACCTGCCGCTGAAGCAAAAGCTCCAGTAGCAGCAGCAGTAACTAAAGAACCAGCACCAGTTGTTGTGGCAGAAAAAGCAGTGAAAGAGTCTGCTCCTTCAGTTGTAGCACCTAAAGAGGTTGTTCAGCCTACTGTAGTAGTTGAAAAAGAACAAGTTGTTTCGGCTCCAGTATCACAACCTGCGGCATCAAAGCTTGAAGAGGTAAAAGAGGTGAAAGTCGAAAAAAACAGCGTAGTGAATAAAGTGAACGAAGAGAAAAAAGAAGTAGTAACCTTAAATAAAACCCCAGAAGCTCCTATAATGGCAGACGTAGTAAAAGAGACGGAGAGTGCTCAGGTTGTCGAGAAGACAACACAAGAAGTATTCAGACTGAATAGTCCAAAGTTAGAATCAACGATTAAAGTGACAGGTAAGATTGACTTAACTACGCTGAATCAGTCTACACGTCCAAAGAAAAAAACAAAAGAAGAGCGCAAAAAAGAACGTGACGATAAACGTCCAGGTGATTTTAAGAAGCCGCAATTAGCCGGTGCTCCTAAAGCTCCAGTTACGCCAGCAACGCGCCCAACATTAGCAAAGCCAGGTCAACCAGGATCAGCAGCAAGTGAAGAGGCTAAGAAAAAGCGTAAGCGTATTAATAAAGAGCGTGTAAATGTAGATAAAACACCAGGAACAAATGCAAAACCAGGTTTTGGTGGTCCTTCAGGTGCTACAGGTACGCCAACACGTCCGAATACATCGAATCATTCGAATCATCCGAACCATCCAAACAATGGTCCTGGCGCTTCGTCTAAGCCTCGCTTAAGAAAACCAATGCAAAAAACAGAGGTCAGCGATGAGGATGTACAAAAGCAGATCAAAGAAACTTTGGCTCGTTTAACGAACAAAGGAAAAAATAACAACCGTGGTGCTAAGCACCGTCGTGATAAACGTGAATTGGCTAATCAACGTCACTCCGATATGAAGGAGATGGCAGAGATGGAAAGCCGCACATTGCAGCTAACAGAATTTGTTACTGCGAACGACCTAGCAAATATGATGGATGTTGCCGTAACGCAAGTTATTGGTACATGTATGAGTATCGGTATGATGGTTTCGATTAACCAACGTTTGGATGCAGAAACAATTAATATTGTTGCAGAAGAGTTTGGTTTCAAAACAGAGTATGTAAGTGCAGAGGTAGCAGAAGCTATTAATAACGACGACGAGATTGTTAACGAAGAAGACATCGTAGCACGTCCTCCAATCATCACGGTGATGGGACACGTTGACCACGGTAAAACATCTTTATTAGATAATATCCGTAGTGCAAACGTTATTGCAGGTGAAGCAGGTGGTATTACACAGCACATCGGAGCATACAATGTACAGATTAAAAGTGGTCGTAAGATTACATTCTTAGATACACCAGGACACGAAGCCTTTACCGCTATGCGTGCTCGTGGAGCAAAAGTAACGGATATCGCTATTATTATTGTAGCAGCAGACGACGATGTGATGCCTCAAACTATTGAAGCAATCAATCACGCATCGGCAGCCAATGTGCCAATCGTATTTGCGATCAATAAAGTAGATAAGCCGCATGCTAATCCAGAGAGAATCAAAGAGCAATTAGCTCAGATGAACTATTTGGTTGAAGATTGGGGTGGTAAATATCAAAGTCAAGAGATCTCTGCAAAACAGGGTACTGGCGTAGAGGAGTTGCTTGAGAAAGTACTTCTTGAGGCAGATATGCTTGATTTGAAAGCAAATCCAAAGAGACGTGCTGTTGGTTCGGTAATTGAATCATCATTAGATAAAGGTCGTGGATATGTATCAACAATCTTAGTTGAAACAGGTACATTGAAAGTGGGAGATATCGTTTTAGCAGGTACACATTATGGTCGTATCAAAGCGATGTTTAATGAGCGTAATACACGTATCGAACAAGCAAAACCTTCAGAACCAGCATTGATCTTAGGATTAAGTGGTGCTCCACAAGCGGGTGATGTCTTTAATGTATTAGAAACAGAGCAAGAGGCTCGTGAGATTGCAACACGCCGTGAGCAGTTACAACGCGAATTAGGCTTACGTACGCAGAAGATGCTTACGTTGGATGATATCGGTCGTCGTATTGCAGTGGGTAACTTCCAAGAATTAAACGTTATTGTTAAAGGTGACGTTGATGGTTCGGTAGAGGCACTTTCAGATTCGTTGATCCGTTTGTCTACAGAAGAGATTCAAGTAAATGTACTACACAAAGCTGTAGGTCAGATTTCAGAATCAGATGTTGTATTGGCAGCCGCTTCAAACGCAATTATTATTGGTTTCCAAGTACGTCCATCACAAGCAGCCCGTCGTTTGGCTGATAGAGAAGGAGCTGAGATTCGTCTTTACTCTATTATCTACGATGCGATTGATGAGGTTAAATCAGCAATGGAAGGTATGCTTTCTCCAGAAATCAAAGAGGAGATTACTGCAAACGTTGAAGTACGTGAAGTATTCAAAATCACGAAAGTTGGAACAGTTGCAGGTTGTATGGTTAGAGACGGTAAAATCAAACGTTCTAACAAGATCCGCCTAATCCGTGATGGTATCGTAGTTTACGCTGGAGACCTAGGAACATTGAAACGTTTCAAAGAGGATGTGAAAGAAGTAGCATTCGGTTACGAGTGTGGATTGAACATTACCAACTACAACGATATTCAAGTAGGTGACGTGATTGAAGCTTACGAAGAGACAGAAGTGAAGAAAAAATTATAATGAACGGGTTAGATATAACATTGATTTGTCTAACCGGTTTGGGACTCGTGAAAGGCCTGTTTGATGGAATCATCAAACAGGTTGTTTCGCTTATAGCCATCTTGGTTGTGCTTTTTTTTAGCGGAAAAGTAGCTGTATTATTACGTGAGTGGGTTACATCGCTCGGATTATTTTCTGATACAATGGTTGTGCCAATGAGTTATATATTGGCAATTTTGCTTATCTTTGGTGTATTAATGCTAGCTGGTGAAGTAACACACCGCATCATAGGCGCAACGCCTTTGAGTATTATTAATCATTTACTGGGAGGCGTTTTAGGCGTACTGGTGATGTTGTTAATTTGTAGTGCGCTGATTAATCTTTTTGAGGTCGTGGATACCCAATCCGCTATGTTGTCTGTCGAAAAGAAAAAGTCTTCTGAACTATATTACCCCATCCAGTCCATTATTCCTACGATCTATCCCCATCTATCGCTTCCTAAGTGGTAGAACTAAATTAAACAATTGATAACAGGCAACTGTTCTCTTTTGAGGCTTGTCTTATTCATAATATATATATTACATAAATGCAGGAATCAAACAATATACTTCAAGAAGTAACAACGACCGACTATAAGTACGGTTTTGTTACAGATATTGATACAGAGGTTATTCCTAAAGGGCTCAGTGAGGATGTGGTTCGTATCATCTCCGCCAAAAAAAATGAGCCTGAATGGATGTTAGACTTTCGATTAAAGGCTTATCGCTACTGGCTAACGCTAGATCCACCAGCATGGGCACATTTAAATATACCTCCGATTGATTATCAAGAGATCATCTTTTATGCAGCACCCAAGCAAAAAGTGGGTCCAAAAAGTTTAGACGAAGTAGACCCTGAGCTACTGGAAACCTTCAACAAATTAGGAATTCCATTAGAGGAGCAGAAACACCTATCGGGTATGGCAGTAGATGCTGTGATGGATAGTGTTTCGGTGAAAACTACGTTTAAAGAGAATTTGGCAGAAAAGGGAATCATCTTCTCTTCGTTTAGCGAAGCAGTGAAAGATCATCCAGATTTAATAAAAAAGTACATGGGGAGCGTTGTTTCCTATCGTGACAACTACTTTGCAGCACTGAATTCAGCTGTATTTAGTGACGGCTCTTTTGTATATATACCAAAAGGTGTGCGCTGTCCGATGGAACTATCTACCTATTTTAGAATCAATACAGCAAATACGGGACAGTTCGAACGCACACTGATTGTGGCAGACGACGATTCGTATGTAAGTTACCTCGAAGGGTGTACAGCTCCAATGCGAGACGAAAACCAACTACATGCAGCGATTGTAGAGATTGTTGCAATGGATAGGGCAGACGTTAAATACTCTACCGTTCAAAACTGGTATCCAGGAGATAAGAATGGAGTAGGGGGTATTTACAACTTCGTAACGAAGCGCGGTATCTGTAAAGGACACGCTTCGAAGATATCATGGACGCAGGTAGAAACAGGTTCGGCTATTACATGGAAATATCCAAGTTGTATCCTTGCAGGAGATGATTCGATAGGTGAATTCTACTCTGTTGCTGTAACAAACAACTATCAAGAGGCAGATACAGGTACTAAAATGATTCATATTGGTAGAAATACACGTAGTACAATCGTTTCAAAAGGTATTTCTGCTGGTCATAGCCAAAATAGTTATAGAGGCTTAGTAAAAGTTTCGGCAAAAGCTGAGAATGCACGCAATCACTCGCAATGCGATAGCCTTTTATTAGGTGATCAATGTGGTGCGCATACCTTCCCTTATGCAGATATCCAGAACGAAACAGCCGTGATCGAGCACGAGGCAACAACCTCAAAGATTAGCGAAGAGCAGGTGTTCTATTGCAATCAACGCGGAATCTCGACTGAAGAGGCGGTTGGATTAATTGTAAATGGTTATGCACGTGAAGTGATGAATAAACTACCAATGGAATTTGCTGTAGAGGCTCAAAAGCTTTTGGCGATATCTCTTGAAGGTAGTGTTGGATAAACAAAAGTATTCATTTAGAAGAGTAAGTTAAATTAAGATGTTAGAGATAAAGAATTTACATGCCAATATCAATGGCAAAGAGATATTGAAAGGCATTAACCTAACTGTTAATGCTGGCGAAGTACATGCAATCATGGGTCCTAATGGCTCAGGAAAGAGTACGTTGTCTTCTGTTTTAGTTGGTAATCCAGCATTTGAGGTTACCGAAGGAGAAGTTATCTTCAACGGAAAACCGATTTTAGGGATGTCTCCCGAAGATCGTTCGTGCGAAGGGCTTTTTCTAAGTTTTCAATACCCAGTAGAAATACCTGGTGTAAGCATGGTTAACTTTATGCGTGCAGCATTGAATGCAAACCGCAAATATAAAAAGCTAGACCCTGTAAGTGCATCGGACTTTTTGAAATTGATGCGCCAAAAGCGTGCGATTGTTGAACTAGATAACAAGTTAGCAAGCAGAAGCGTAAACGAAGGTTTCTCTGGTGGCGAGAAAAAAAGAAATGAGATATTCCAAATGGCTATGCTTGAACCAAAGTTGGCGATCTTGGACGAAACAGATAGTGGTTTGGATATTGATGCACTACGTGTAGTCGCTAATGGCGTAAACACACTACGTACACCAGAAAATGCAGCCATCGTAATTACACACTACCAACGTTTGTTAGATTATATCAAACCAGATGTAGTACATGTACTTTACAAAGGACGTATCGTAAAAACAGGTGGTCCGGAGTTAGCTTTAGAGCTTGAAGAAAAGGGTTACGATTGGATTAAAAAAGAAATTGACGGAGAGTAAATCCTATGAGAGAAATTGAACAACAATATATATCAATATACCAAGAGCATCTAAACTTGCTTACTGCCCCTGCATGCAACTTGCTTAACGAGCAACGTTTTGCTGCATTTGAGCAGTTTAAAGCGCAAGGCTTTCCTGTTTTTGGTTCTGAAGATTATCAGCACACAGATGTTGCGTCTTCTTTTGCACTTGATTGGGGGATGAATCTCAATCGGTTTGACTTTAAAGTGAATCCGTACGAGGTGTTTAGTTGTGATGTTCCTAATCTTTCAACAAGTCTTTACTTTATGGTAAACGACAAGTTCTATCACGCGCAAGAACCAGCAGCTAAATTGCCTGAGGGCGTATTTATTGGTAGTTTAAATAACTTCGCCCAAGCCTATCCAACGGTTGCTGAGAAGTATTATAATAAGGCAATATCAACAGATAAAGATGGTGTTGCTATATTTAATACGATGATGGCTCAAGATGGATTTGTGCTTTATGTTCCCGATGGTGTAGTGGTAGAGCGTACGATTCAGTTGGTGAATATACTTCGTTCGAACATTGATTTGTTGATGAATCGCCGTTTGCTTATTATCATAGGTAAAGGGGCGGAAGCAAAGATGTTGGTTTGTGATCATACGATGGATGCAGCAATTAAGTTTTTGTCAACGCAAGTGGTAGAGATTTTTGCTGAAGAGGATGCCTGTTTCGACCTTTATGAGTTGGAAGAGACGAGTATGCAAACAACGCGTTTTGCATCTGTGCACGTAGAGCAAGCAGCTTCGTCTAATGTATTGGTGAATGGTATCACCTTAACAAATGGATTGTCGAGAAATAACTATTACTTTAACCTAAAGGGTGAACATGCAGAGGCTACGCTTTGTGGGATGAGTATTTCGGACAAGCAGCAGAAGTTAGATACCTATTCGCACATAACACATGCTGTACCACACTGTACCAGTCGTGAGTTATTTAAATTTGTACTCGACGATCAAGCAGTAGGGGTATTTAGTGGACGTATCTTGGTTAAGCCAGGCGCACAAAAAACGATTGCTTATCAAAACAATCGCAACCTATGTGCCACGCGCGAAGCACGTATGTATTCTAAGCCTCAGTTAGAGATTTATGCAGATGATGTGAAGTGTTCGCACGGAATGACAACAGGTCAGCTCGACGAATCGGCACTTTTCTATATGCGTACTAGAGGGATCTCTGCCGAAGATGCACGTATGCTTTTGATGGTTGCTTTTACGAGTGATGTAATCGATTTTGTTCGTGTAGACGCCTTGAAAGACCGCCTACACAAACTTGTAGAAAAACGTTTCAGCGGCGAACTAAGCAAATGCGAAGGTTGCGCTATCTGTAAATAATATTATTTGAAGGGTTTATTTGGCGTAATGCATATACTTATCCCAAGTAAGCCCTTCGAAATTTTCAATTACTGCATGTACCTTATCTTTTAATTTATCTTCCGAATTGGTGCTACTTACACCTATCACACGCATACCAGCATCTGTTCCTGCTTGGATTCCAGCAAAAGAGTCTTCAAATACAATACAATCTTCGGGTGCTACATTCAAGTTTTTAGCTGCTAATAAGTAGCACATCGGATTTGGTTTGCCTTCAGTAATCTGATCGGCAGTAACAATGGTGTCGAATAGTCCAGGAATATTCAATGCTTTAATCGCTTTTTCGATTTTACTACCATGCGAACTGGTAACAAGCCCCACCAGTACACCTTGCGCTTTGAGCAACTGAACAAACGCGATAGAGCCTTTGATTAATGGAAAAGACATATCCTCTTCAAAATCAGCACTCTCTTTCAGCAGTTGTGCTTGCATCTCTGGTGTGTAAGATGAAAAGTACTGCTTCATAATATTAGGCATGATTGTTCCTTTAATCACAGCAGCAAAATTATCAATCCCTACGTTGTAGCGAATAGATGCATCGTTCCAGAAGATATCGTATAGCGGTTCAGTGTCTGCAATTACACCGTCAAAATCAAAAAGAGCAATTTTGTTTTTCATTTTTATATGGGTTTTTATAGGCTGCAAATGTAGGTGTTCGGTTTTAAATTTATGCGATTGGATGGGTTTTTTTATAGATTTAAAATTTATTGGGGTGTATCTTCTCACATCCTTGTCGATATGCAGTGGCTAAGTAGGTAAATAACAAATACTATTACCCTATTATATGCTTCAAAATAAAAGAGATGCTTTCAGACTTCGAAATAATTATGTAATTTTGCAATTCAACAAATATGGAGCTAATGCGTGTAACAATAAAAGTCGTTTCAACGAAAAAAGAACTTAGACAGTTTGTGAAATTTGGTATTGACCTGTACAAAGATAATGCTTACCACGTCCCTAATTTAATAGACGAGGAGCTGGTGACACTTGATCGTCAAAAGAATCCTGCTTTTGAATTTTGCGAAAGCGAATATTTTATGGCATTAATTGATGGTAAAATTGTTGGTACAATTGCTGCCATTATAAATAATAAAGCAAATAAGACATGGAACCAAACGAATGCACGTTTTGGTTTTATCGAATTTATAGATGACAATGAAGTTGTAGAAGCTTTGCTTGGTGCTGCCGAACAGTGGGCTAAGGCAAAAGGCATGACTGCTTTGCATGGCCCGATGGGATTTACAGATTTAGATAACCAAGGTATGCTTGTAGATGGTTTTGACCAACTTGGCACAATGGCTACATTATATAACTATCCATATTATCCGAAACAACTTGAGCGTATAGGGTATACGAAAGATCAAGATTGGCAAGAGTTTAAGGTGATAATACCGAAAGAAATCCCCGATAAGCATAGGCGTATTTCTGAAATTGTGATGAAGAAGCATGGACTTACAATCAAAAAATTCAAGAGCCGTAAAGATATTTGGCCTTACGCTACGAAGATATTCGAAACATTGAATGAAACGTATGCACCCTTGTATGGTTACAATGAGTTGTCACAGAAGCAAATTGATTACTATGTCAAGATGTATATACCGATGATTCGTTTAGATTTGGTTACTTTAATTGTTAGAGAATCGGACGATGCAGTGGTTGGCTTTGGCATTACTCTGCCAACGCTTTCTCATGCGATGCAAAAGGCAAATGGTAAATTATTCCCTTTTGGATTTTTACACCTGCTCAAAGCACTACGTTCGAAACCTAAAGTAGTTGATTTATACTTAATAGGGGTTTTGCCCGAATATCAAAATAAAGGTGTTAATGCCTTGATGTTTTACGATTTGATTCCGATATACAATAAATTAGGTGTCGAATATGCCGAAAGTAATCCTGAACTCGAAACGAATACTGCCGTGCAAGCACAGTGGGATTACTTTGAACGAGTAAATCATAAAAGACGTCGTGCATACATCAAACAACTAGCATAAAGTAGTTACCAATTTATTATTCATACATATATTTTAAAAAGAGATAATTATTTAATAATGAACGAACTTAATTCAACAACTGGACAGCATACAGCCTACACAGACGAAGATATCCGTACACTAGATTGGAAAGAACACATACGTCGTAGACCAGGAATGTATATCGGTAAACTAGGTGATGGTACCTATGCCGATGATGGTATATATGTTTTATTGAAGGAGGTATTGGATAACTCTATTGACGAATATATGATGGGGTACGGAAAATCCATCGAAGTAACAGTACGTGATGGAGAAGTAACAGTACGCGATTATGGACGTGGCGTGCCGCTTGGTAAAGTAGTCGACGTATCGAGTAAGATGAATACAGGTGGTAAGTACGATTCAAAAGCATTTAAAAAATCGGTAGGATTGAATGGTGTTGGTATTAAAGCCGTGAATGCACTCTCTTCAGATTTTGTGATTGTGAGTCGCCGTGATCGGGAATCCAAAACCGTTACCTATGTTCGTGCCGAAGTGATTACAGAATCGGCTATTGAGGCTACAGAAGAGAATAATGGAACGATGATTCGTTTCGTTCCCGATAGTGAGATTTTTAAAGAGTATCATTATAAAGATGAGTTTGTCGAGAACTTATTGAAAAACTATGTATTCCTTAATGCAGGGCTTTCTATTATTTACAACGGAAAGAGATTCTACTCGCGCAATGGTTTAGTAGACCTATTGAACGAGAATATGACTACAGATCCACTCTATCCAATTATTCACCTTAAAGGAGAAGATATTGAGATTGTATTAACACACTGTAATCAATATGGTGAGGAGTATTACTCTTTTGTAAACGGACAGCATACCACACAAGGCGGTACGCATCTTTCTGCATTCAGGGAATCTGTTTCGCGTGTGATTAAAGAGTATTATGCCAAAAACTTTGAATATTCAGATATTCGAAGTGGGCTGGTAGCAGCTGTTAGTATTAAAGTAGAAGAGCCTGTTTTTGAGTCGCAGACCAAAACGAAGCTTGGATCTAAAGATATGGGACCTGGAGGCATAACAGTCAATAAGTTTATCGGTGATTTTATAAAGCGCGAGTTAGACAACTACCTGCACCGCTATATGGATACCTCTGAGGCACTGTTTAAAAAGATTTCAGACTCGGAGAAAGAACGTAAAGCCATTGCAGGTGTTACTAAGTTAGCACGTGAACGTGCAAAGAAAGCAAATCTCCACAATAAAAAGCTAAGAGATTGCCGTGTGCATCTAAACGATAACAAAGGCGAAACGCGAGATGATAGTTCTATCTTTATTACCGAGGGAGATTCGGCAAGTGGATCAATTACTAAAAGCCGTAACCCCAATCTGCAAGCCGTATTTAGTTTGCGCGGTAAGCCTTTGAACTGTTTCGGACTTACAAAGAAAGTTGTTTATGAGAACGAGGAGTTCAACCTGCTACAAGCAGCACTAAACATTGAGGATGGACTAGACGACTTGCGTTACAATAAAGTAATTATTGCAACCGATGCCGATGTAGATGGAATGCACATTCGTCTATTGTTGATGACATTCTTTTTGCAATTCTTTCCAGACTTGGTTAAGCGGAATCATGTATATATACTTCAAACACCTCTTTTTAGAGTACGTAACAAGCAAAAAACATTTTACTGTTACTCCGAAGAGGAGCGTATATCTGCCATTGCCGAAATAGGTGCAAAAGCGGAGATTACCCGATTTAAAGGACTTGGTGAAATCTCTCCTAATGAGTTCAAAAACTTTATTGGAGAGAACATTCGCCTCGACCCTGTTACCATGAAAAAAGAGGATGCTGTAAAAGAGATGCTCGAATTTTACATGGGAAAGAATACAATGGATCGTCAAAACTTTATTATTAATAACTTGGTTGTAGAAGGAGATATAGAATGAAAAGAGTTGCTTTGTTTCCGGGAACGTTCGATCCTTTTACAATCGGTCATCAATCCCTCGTTACGCGTGGACTTAATTTAGTAGACGAAGTAGTGATAGCGATTGGCGTTAACGATAAGAAGTTGACTCACTTCTCGCTAGAATCTCGTATCCAAGCAATTAAATGCTTATATCAGAATGAACCGCGTGTCAGTGTATCTACGTACAACTCCTTGACGGTCGATTTTGCAAGTGAGATAGGCGCTCAGTTTATTTTGCGTGGAATTCGTACAGTCAACGATTTTGAGTACGAAAAAAGTATAGCCGATGTGAATCGAATCCTTTCGGATATCGAAACATTTATACTCTTTACATTGCCCGAACATACACATATTAGCTCTTCCATCGTGCGTGAACTATTACGTTATGGAAAAGATATTTCACAATTTGTACCTAAAGAAACCGAACTCTATTGAATATGAAACAGCTTTTACTCACAATTTGCATTGCTTTAACAGCGCTAACAACTGTTCAAGCACAAAAGAAGCCACTAAACCAAGAGGCACGTAAACTATCTATGGCACTGTATGCCATCTCGAATCTCTATGTAGATTCTGTTGATAACAGTAAAGTAGTAGAAGATGCTATTGTGGGAATGCTAGAGAAGCTCGATCCACACTCCAATTATATGGATGTGGAGGAGACTAAACAGATGACAGAGCCTTTAGTGGGTAACTTTGATGGAATCGGCATTCAGTTTAATCTGCTTACGGATACGCTTTATGTGATTCAAGTAATCCCTGGTGGACCAAGTGAGAAAGTTGGACTTTTAGCTGGCGATCGAATTCTTGCAGTAGATGATACCATTATATCAGGTGTAGATATGAAAACACCAGATATCATGCGTCGTTTAAGAGGTGAAAAAGGAACAGCTGTACACGTAAAAGTACAACGAGGTACTACCAATCCAACATTTATTGAATTTAAAATTATTAGAGATAAAATTCCAATCTATAGTTTGGACGCCTCTTATATGCTAGATAAAAAAACGGGATATATCAAGTTAAACCGTTTTGCCTCTACTACAGCAGATGAATTTAGAGATGCTCTCAAAGAACTTCAAGCAGAAGGGATGGAACAGTTAATATTGGATCTTCAGTATAATGGTGGTGGGTATCTAAATATCGCCATTGAATTAGCCGACGAGTTTTTAAAGAAAGATCAATTAATTGTTTATACCGAAGGAGATAAGCAACCAAAGAGCGAAGCCAAAGCCACAAATAAAGGGGCTTTTGAATCTGGCAGATTGGTTGTTTTAGTAGACGAGTCAAGTGCCAGTGCCAGTGAAATTGTAGCTGGAGCAGTACAAGATTGGGATCGTGGTGTAATTGTGGGCAGACGAACATTTGGTAAGGGTTTGGTGCAAAAACCGATTCCGCTACCTGATGGATCTATGATGCGCTTAACTGTAGCACGTTATTATACACCAACAGGACGATCTATTCAGAAGCCGTACGAAAAAGGAGACAAAGAACTTTATGATCGCGAATTGATCGAACGATATAACAATGGGGAACTAATCCATGCTGATAGTGTTCATTTTCCCGATTCATTGAAATACAATACACTTGAAAATAGACGTGTTGTATATGGTGGAGGTGGAGTAATGCCTGATAAATTTATACCAGTAGATACGACACGCTTTACCAATTATCACCGTGAATTATTAGCGAAGGGTGTTATCAATCGTTTTACGATGAATTACATTGACAAGCACCGTGCCGAATTAACTCGACAATACGCAAACATTAAAACCTATCAAGCAAAGTTCGAAATAACGGATCTGCTGCTTCAAGAACTTAAAGCGTTAGCAGAAACAGAAAAGATTGCATTTAATGAGGTGGAGTATAATAAAGCGTTGCCAATAATAAAATTGCAAATCAAAGCATTGATTGCCCGAGATTTGTTTGAAATGAACGAATATTTTATCATAATGAATCAACAAGACGAATCGCTTAAAGAGGCTTTACGTATTATTAATTCAACCAAAGCATACAATAAGTTATTAGGGAACTAATGTATTTGAAACGTTATATTTAGGTGTTACTATTTTTGTTTAGATCTTCGATGCAAGGGCTAAACAAAAATAGTAGAACCTTAATTGTCTTTTTTATCTCTTATTTTGGCATTTAATCTAATGCATGCAACTTAATTATTATATTTAGGGCTTTTATATCAAGAATGAAAACACACAAAATAAACTTCTTTTACCCATGGAAGACAATATGAATAACACACTCAAGCACCTTGCTAAGTCAGGGATAAAGCGAAGAGATTTTTTGAAAACAATGAGTGCCGTAGGAGCACTCTCAGTTATAGGAACCACAAAAGCACAAGCATTTTCAAGTAAAGCTACAGGACGAATCGCCATTATTGGTGGAGGGGCAGCAGGTTTATGTATGGCTGCACGCTTAAATCGTTGGCTTGATAATCCAGATATTACACTGATTGATCCAAGCGATCGCCAGTTTTACCAACCAGGTTTTACCCTTATAGCAGCAGGTGTTTATGAGGCTGACGAAGTATATAAAACACAAGAATCATGTATCCCAGATGGTGTAAAGTGGGTTAAGGATAGCGTTGTTGCTGTAGATCCACATAAAAATAGTA
Organism: uncultured Parabacteroides sp.; assembly: GCA_947036995.1. Classification (GTDB taxonomy): domain Bacteria; phylum Bacteroidota; class Bacteroidia; order Bacteroidales; family Tannerellaceae; genus CAMQTD01. The sequence continues at coordinate 3,842 of CAMQTD010000027.1, read as the reverse complement.
TCACGACAACGAAGAGTGGAGAGATTTTGTATGATTTCTTAGTTTTAACGCCAGGACTACAAATGAACTTCAATCTTGTTGAAGGAATTACACGCGAAACACTTGGTCAAGGAAATGCACACTGTATCTACGACTATGTTGGAGCACAGCGCACATGGCAGGCCATGCCGAAATTTACGCAAACAGGTGGTGTTGGTATCTACACAGATACATATACGAAACATAAATGTGGCGGTGCACCTAAAAAGATATGTTTACTCACCGAAGACTATGCGCGCAAGCATAATACACGAGACAAAATTGAATTAAATTTCTTTACAGCCTCTCCTCAACTTTACAATGTACCTCTTTATACACCTCGCTTATTAGAAATATACAAGGAGCGTAACGTGAGTATTGCGTTGCAACATAAATTAAAAGGTATTGATACATCAAGTAAAAAAGTAACATTCGAGCAAACAGCAGGTGATGTCGTAACTCCACTAACACTTGATTACGATTTCTTGCATTTTACCCCACCAATGTCGGCACCAGACTTTGTACGTGATGCTGGACTCGGATGGACCGAAGGAAAGCTTGCCCGTGAGAGTTGGGTAATGGTAGACAAAGAGACTTTGCAGCACTTAACCTATCCAAACATATTCAGTTTAGGAGATTGTGCAGGTATTCCTACCAGCAAAACGTCGGCAGCTATTCGTATGCAAGCCCCTATTGCGGCTAAAAACCTAATCGCTGTTATGGAAGGCAATCTACCAACAGAACGTTATAACGGTTATGCAGCTTGCCCAATCATCACAGAATATGGTAAAATATTGATGTGCGAATTTGATTATAACAAAGATGCACTTCCTTCACTACCTTTTATCGATGCCTCTCAAGAGCAGTGGGCTTCATGGTTACTTAAGGTCTATGTACTTAAACCGATGTATTTTTATGGTATGTTGAATGGTATTATGTAGATTGAGAAAAAAGATATTTATTTAAGATATAACATATTACATTTTATAAAAAAGTTATTCTACACACTGAGTAGAATAACTTTTTTGTTTTTAGGAGTAGAGAGTACACGTATTTATTAAGGTAAACTACAGAATACGCAATGGCATAACCCAAATGTACTAGCCTTTTCCATGTTTGCATTTTCGCTGCTTGTTAAGCAAGTCTACATCTTTAGATTAGATATTATTCCATTCCTTTTACCCACTTCACCTTAATTTTTTTTCCTCTTCCAAAACATCCAAATCCGTTTTGTTTAAATCGCAGAAAGATAATTAACTATTCCCCCCTTATATTCCAAAATAAAATCGTATTTTTGCGCCTTAATAAGAATGAGTTGAACATAATGGAGTCGCATACGCATAGTAATATACTATCCGAAACAGTGGAAAAGCTTTCGGAAGAGTCGTCGTACCGGCAATTGTTTCATCAATACAAAGACCAAGAGGCGCTGCCTTCGGGTGAGGTATTGAGGGAAGTGGTTGAACTTTGTCGTGCCATCCTTTTTCCTGGATACTACGGAAAGGCACGCATCAGCACACAAACCATTCAATATCATACTGGCGTTAACATTGAAACGCTACACACACTTCTTACGGATCAGATTTATGCAGGGCTTTGCTTTGACGATGCTACCTGTCTTGACTGTCCGAATACTACCCTTGCACAGCAAGGACAAACACTATCATACCGTTTTATAGCCAACTTTCCCGAACTACGTCAGTTATTAGCTTCAGATGCTGAGGCGATGTACATAGGCGATCCGTCGGCACATAACAAAGGTGAGGTGATTTTTTGTGCCCCTGGTTTCCGTGCAATTACAAGTTATCGTATTGCACACCAACTGTATCTGTTGGGCGCTCCCTATATTCCAAAGATGATAACTGAAATGGCACATGCCGAAACAGGGATTGATATTCATCCAGGCGCTACTATTGGGCACTCATTTTCGATAGATCACGGTACGGGTACGGTAATCGGCGAAACAAGTGTAATTGGTAACCGTGTGCGTATCTTTCAGGGCGTAAGTCTAGCGGGAGAGAAATTACCGCCCGATGCTAACGGAAACACCGTTCGAAACGTAGCACGTCATCCTATATTGGAAGACGATGTAACGATATACTCCAATGCCACCCTACTAGGGCGCATAACAATCGGTAAAGGCTCCACCATTTGCGGAAACGTTTGGCTTACAGAAAACGTACCAGCAGGAGCAACAATCAAACAAAACAATAAGATTATATTTTAATACAAACAAATGAATAAAGAGACGTTTCAAATGGTAGCCAAAACCCTTCAAGGGTTAGAAGAGATATTGGCTGGAGAACTAATTGCATTAGGCGCAAACAATGTAGAGATCGGTCGCCGTATGGTGTCGTTCGAAGGAGACACAGAAATGCTTTACAAAGCAAACTTTTACTGTCGTACTGCTTTGCGTATCCTAAAACCAATTTATACCTTTAGAGCTAAAAATGCCGACGAGGTATATACGCAGGTTAAATCGGTAGATTGGGACAAATACATGGATGTTGATAAAACCTTCGCCATTGATTCAGTAATCTTTTCGGAAGACTTTAACCACTCTAAATTTGTGGCTTACAGAACAAAAGATGCTATTGCCGATTACTTTATGGACAAATACACAAAACGTCCTTCTGTACGCGTAAGCAATCCTGATTTGTATATCAATATTCACATCTCACACAATTCATGTACACTTTCTATCGATAGTTCGGGAGAGTCACTACACAAACGTGGATACCGTGTAGATCAAACCGATGCACCACTAAACGAAGTGTTAGCAGCTGGTATGATTATGAAAACAGGATGGAAAGGCGATTCTAACTTTGTAGATCCAATGTGTGGATCGGGTACAATGCTAATCGAGGCAACAATGATTGCTTTAAACATTGCTCCTGGTATTCACCGCAAAGAGTTTGCATTTGAGAAATGGGTAGATTTTGATCAAGACTTATTTGACCGTATCTATAACGACGATGCTAATGAGCGCGAATTTGAATTCAAAGCTTATGGATCAGACATATCTCCAGTTGCGATCGAGATTGCACGCAAAAATATACGAAGTGCAGGATTAAGCAAATACATCAACCTAGATGTTAAGCCACTTCAACAATACAGCGATGCACCACTACCGGGTATCATGATTACGAATCCTCCATACGGAGAGCGTATCTCTTCTAAGGATCTTTTAGGTCTTTACGAGATGATTGGCGAGCGTATGAAGCATGCTTTTATGGGATATAATGTATGGATTATCTCTTACCAAGAGGAGTGTTTCGAGAAGATTGGCTTACGTCCATCAGAAAGACACAAATTAATTAACGGTTCGTTAGAGTGCGAATACCGTAGATATGAAATATTTGAAGGCAAACGCGAAGATTACAAGAAAGCGTTGAACGAAAGTGGTGAGCCTGCTCCTGTACGTCCAGGTTCTGGACTAAGAGCAAATAGCGAAGGAAATACGCAACTATTTGGAGAACGCAAATCATTTAGCGAACGCAAACCATTCGGCGACCGTGACCGTAAACCTTACGAGGGTGGCGAACGTAAATCTTATGGTGATCGTAAACCTTTTGAGGGCGGCGAACGTAAATCTTATGGCGATCGTAAACCTTTTGAGGGTGGTGAACGTAAATCTTATGGCGATCGTAAACCATTTGAGGGTGGCGAACGTAAATCTTATGGTGATCGTAAACCTTTTGAAGGTGGCGAACGTAAATCTTATGGCGATCGTAAACCTTTTGAGGGTGGCGAGCGTAAATCTTATGGCGATCGTAAACCTTTTGAAGGTGGCGAACGCAAATCATTTGGCGACCGTAAACCAT
>CAMQTD010000026.1 GCA_947036995.1 uncultured Parabacteroides sp. | reverse complement strand
AAACTATGCGCTATACGCTGCACGTTAAATATTTAATCAATAGAGATTAAATAGGGATACAAAACTTAGTATGAAAACATCTCTATTATTTTAGTTGCTAAAATAATAGAGGTGTTTTTTGCTATATTGAAACGGCATATATCACCACAATGGATTTATTACAAGATATTATATGAGATTTAAAAATCTATTCGTGTAAAACCTACACCACTATAATTACACTCGTTATTGAAATTCTAACAATTTATATTATAAAATCATGAAACACGCATTATCAAGATTTATTCTGTCGAGTACGTTGTGTTGCGCTATGGCTGGATTCGCACAGCCATCTACAGCACAAGAACAGCCAACAAAGCCTTATTGGCAAGATGTTGAAACTGTTGCTGTCAACAAAGAGTACCCACGTAGTTCTTTTATGACCTATGGAGATAAAGCATCTGCTCTCTCTCAAAAATATGAGAACAGTGCCTACTACTCTTTACTTAACGGTACTTGGAAGTTTTTCTTTGTAGATTCGTACAAAAAACTTCCTGCTAACATTACAGATCCAAGTATTAGCACTGCTGATTGGAGTGATATCCAAGTGCCAGGAAACTGGGAAGTACAAGGTCATGGCGTAGCCATATACACCAATACTGGATACGACTTTAAACCACGTAACCCAAAGCCTCCAATATTGCCAGAAGCAAATCCTGTAGGCGTATACCGCAGAGATATTGAGATTCCTGCTGATTGGGATGGACGTGATACCTATTTACATATTGCTGGAGCTAAATCGGGTGTTTACGTATATATTAATGGTAAAGAGATTGGTTATAGCGAAGACTCTAAAAACCCGGCAGAGTTTTTAATCAACTCGTACGTTAAACCAGGAAAGAATACACTTACACTTAAAATATTCCGTTGGAGTACAGGTTCATTCCTTGAGTGTCAAGATTTTTGGCGTTTGAGCGGTATCGAGCGTGATGTATTTATTTACTCTCAACCTAAAGCTGCTGTTAAAGATTTCCGCATCGTATCTACGCTTGACGATCAGTATAAAGATGGTATCTTTAAACTAGCTGTCGACGTTAAAAACAACAATGGAAGTAGCAGAAATGTAACGGTTGGATATGAGTTGCTTGATGCAAAAGGACAAACTGTTGCAGAATCTACAGAAACAGTAGCCGTTGCAGCAAACACCTTTAAAACAGCAAAATTCAACAAAATATTGCCAAACGTTGCTACATGGACATCGGAACACCCTTCACTTTATAAAGTATTGATTACGATTGCTGAAAATGGTAAAACAACAGAGGTAATTCCATACAACGTAGGTTTCAGAAAAATCGAAATCAAAGAAGTTGAGGCGCTAAACCCAAGTGGAAAACCGCACGTACTCTTTTTAGTAAACGGACAACCAATTAAACTAAAAGGTGTAAACATTCACGAGCACGATCCGCGTACAGGTCATTACGTAACAGAAGATATTATGCGTAAAGACTTTGAATTGATGAAACAAAATAACTTAAACTCAGTACGTTTGAGCCACTACCCACAAGATCGTAGATTCTACGAACTGTGTGACGAGTATGGTTTATATGTATACGACGAAGCCAACATTGAAGGACATGCCATGTTCTATAGTCTAAGCAAAGGTGGTGGTTTAGGTAACAACCCTGATTGGATCAAGTCTCACATGGACAGAACAATCAATATGTTTGAGAGAAATAAAAACTACCCTTCGCTTACCATTTGGTCTTTAGGTAATGAGACAGGAAATGGATACAATTTCTACCAAACATACCTATGGGTTAAAGCACAAGAGAAAGATCTAATGAACCGCCCCGTAAACTACGAACGTGCTATGTGGGAGTGGAATACAGATATGTATGTACCTCAATATCCAAGTGCTGGATGGTTAGAGTCTATCGGTAAAAAAGGTAGCGATCGTCCCGTAGTGCCTTCAGAATATGCACACGCAATGGGTAACTCTACCGGAAACCTTTGGGATCAATGGGAAGCGATCAACAAATATCCAAACCTACAAGGTGGATATATTTGGGATTGGGTAGATCAAGGACTCCTTGAAGTAGACGAAAATGGTAAAGAGTATTATACTTACGGTGGCGATTATGGAGTAAACGCACCAAGTGATGGTAACTTCTTATGTAATGGATTGGTTGGTCCAAACCGCGATCCACACCCATGTATGGCAGAAGTAAAGTATGCACATCAAAATGTAGGTTTTAAAGCGGCAGACTTAGCGAAAGGCGAAATCTCAGTTACAAACAGATTCTACTTTACAAACCTATCTCAATATGATTTCTTCTACAAGGTTATCGCTAATGGTAAAGTGCTTAAGAAGGGTAAATTGAAAATTGATTTAGCGCCACAAGAGACTAAAACAGTTGCAATTCCGACTGGAGATATCAAACCAACTGCTGGAACTGAATATTTCGTAAACATTGATGTAGTAACAAGAACACCAGAACAACTTATTCCTGTTGGACATATTATTGCTTACGACCAATTTCAATTACCTATCCATACCGACAAAAAACAATATGTTGCTAAAGGAAGTGGTTTAAAGATTAATACAACAGGAGATGATCTTACTGTATCATCGTCTAAAGTGAACTTTGTATTCAACAAAAAATCTGGTTTAGTAACCTCATACAAAGTAAACGGAACAGAATACTTTAGCGAAGGATTTGGTATTCAACCAAACTTCTGGCGTGGACCTAACGACAACGATTATGGAAACAAAGCGCCACTTCGTTTGCAGATATGGAAAGAGTCAAGCAAGAACTTCAATGTAGTAGACGCGAAAGCAACGATGGAGCAAAACTGTGCTGTAGTAAATGTAGACTATCTACTTGCTGCTGGAAACCTTTATATCGTAAAATATAAAATCTATCCTTCAGGTATTGTAAATGTATCGATTCAATTTACATCTACTGAGATCAAAGAGACTAAGGTAGAAGCATCAGAAGCAACATTAACAGCAACATTTACACCTGGTAGTGAAGCTGCACGTAAAGCATCTTCGAAATTAGATGTTCCACGTATTGGTGTACGTTTCCGTATGCCAGCATCAATGAATAATGTTCAATACCTCGGACGTGGTCCAGAAGAGAACTATATTGATAGAAACAAAGGTACGATGGTTGGACTATACACAACAACTGCCGAAGATATGTACTACCCATACGTTCGTCCACAAGAAACAGGACATAGAACAGACACACGTTGGGTTGCCTTAACGCCTAACAGAGGTAAAGGATTGATGATCCAAGCAGATAAATTTATCGGATTCAATGCATTGCGTAACTCTGTAGAAGATTTCGACTCAGAAGAAGCATTGCCTCACGACTATCAGTGGAATAACTTCACACCAGAAGAGATTGCCAACCGTGATGAGTCTAAAGTTAAAAACGTATTGAGAAGAATGCACCACATCAACGATATCACACCACGCGACTTTGTCGAAGTATGTGTAGATATGAAACAACAAGGTGTAGCAGGATATGATAGCTGGGGTGCACGCACGCAACCTGGATTTACGATCCCTGCAAACCAAGAGTACAACTGGGGATTCACATTGATACCAGTAAGCAACACTTCAAGTGTATTGAAAGCGTCAGCTTATCAGTATTAATAGGAAGTTAGTTATACAAAAAGAGCGCGCTGCTTTCGTGTTGGAAAATATCCAATGCGAAAGTAGCGCGCTCTTTTTATATCTGTGATTTTAGTTTACAAGCTTTATAACGTAACAGCTAGCGATACTAATTTACACATTTGCTCTTTATCACTTTTATTTCTTATGCGAATATAGCGTGCTGTAGGATCTATAGAAGAGATTATTCCTTTTACTTCTGTTAGTTGATGTGCTACCTCGCTCCATGTTTCGCCATCGGCAGACCACTCTACAACTGCCCACGCCCAACTAGCTTGTGGTAGGTTGAATTCGATGCTTTTAGCTGCAATATCTTTACTCCAATGGTGTCCTAAATAGCCGTTGGCAGGAACTTTTATAACCTCTAACAGGCGTACACACGATAGCTTATTATTGTATTGCTTAACTGGCTGAAAGGCTATTTGTGCAATATTGGTGTATAGCTTATTTGCTTGTGTAGAGAGTACGGCATCTGCACCGTATAGCTGAACAGCTGTTTCGGCGTATAGTTGTTGGATCATTGGCATAAGCACAAGCGATCCGGTTTTTACACCTGGTTGATAAGGATTTTGATTACACGTAGCATCTAAGTGCTCCATCTCTTGGAGGATACCCTTAAGCGTTATGTGTAATTTTTTAGCCTCATCGGCTTGTTTGCTTTGTTGCGCTTTACTCATCTGTATGGCAACTTGTCCGGCTTTACCTAGGTTGGTAAACTGTTTTAACCAGTCGCTAATGGAAAGTAGCAAAAAGTTATCAGGATCACTCTTTAGTAAGATTTGCTCTGTTTGCTCAATGTTTTTAAATTCAGCCAATAATACTTGAGCTGCATTTTCGTTGAACGTACCTGTTTTGTATCCATCTATGAATGCTGTTACGGTTGGTTTCAATGCTACCGACTCTACTCTACGATAGAGGTGTCCATTTGGTCCAGGATCGCTATTGTGTGTACAAAAGCGGAAGAAAGCATCCGAAGCACCTGGCATAAGCTCAGTCATCGCATCTTTCCACGACTGATCGGGGTTGTACTGATCTGTATTCCAAGCATAATCTGCCACGCTAAAGATAGCCACCTTAGAAGGTTCGGCACGTTCCATTGGGTTCGAAACGAAACCACTCATAGCATGTGCCGCAGCCGTGTCTAGTCCGTACGAAGCACCCATAAGTAGATGGTCGCGTACATAATCGCTTACGGGGAAGTTCCACCATACAAATGCAGGGCGTTGAATACGCTTATTAACCCACGCTAATCCCTCTAATGTGATGTCGTCTACTACGCGATTACCTGTCCACATAATGTGAATGGATGGATGCAGCTCTTTGCCTAAAATATCTAAATAGGTGTTGGGTTTAGGGTTAGACCAACTCTTATTATATTCGGTAGGACACATTATTAATGGCTTTACATCTGGCTTTTGCGCAATAAAATCGGTATGGATGTAATTAAGGAGAGATGCTTGCTTCATTGGATCAGTTCCTATTCCCGATATATCGTCAAAGAAAACAGCGAATGAGCGAACACCTAGCTGATACATAGCGTCGAATTTGTTCAATAAAGCTACGCTATCACTCTTGTTCCATTGAATATCTTTACCGGGGTGAATTGCCCAAACAAAATCTACTTTGTTACGGTTTGCCGCTTCGATAAGTTCTTTGAGTCGATTCGCATCCGCAGCAGGGTAGGCATCACGCCAATGTGGAGAGCTGTGGTATGGATCGTCTTTCGGTCCGTATATATAGGTGTTTAGTTTTAGGTTTCCGTAAAACTGTAGTTGTCTCAATCTATCGTCGTGTGCCCACGGTGTACCGTAGAAGCCTTCTACTGTTCCTCTGTATGCCACTTCGGGATAGTCTTTAATTGTTCCAATAGGTAGGGTGAGACTTTGATTGTCGTTTTTCTCTACCAACTGTTTCAGTGTTTGCAGGGCGTAGAAGAGCGAACGGTCGTCTACGGTATAGATATCAATTCCTTTTTTCGATATATGCAGTTGGTATGCTCCCGAGCGAAGCAGTTCAGGAGTGCCTTTTGCTTGTTCAGACGTGATTGGTGCGATGGTTAGCGGAAGCGCTTTATCTTCTGTCGAGATTGGAAGTGTTTCGGTAAGCAAGCGCATTACATCGGCATCTACTGTTTGTTTCCCTTTAAGCTGGAAGGGAAGTTTTGTCGTAAATGTGGTAGCTTCTAATTGTTGAACTTGTGGTTGAGGATACACTTTGAATGATTTGTTTTCGTTCGTACACGCTGGCAATAGCAGTGTGCATGTAACCCAGATAGACGATAGTAAGAGCTTTCTTTTCATGTTTGTTTTTATTGAGTTTAACTAGTAAGTTTAAATTTCTTTCAAAAATAGACTAAAATTATCATATACATAATCTGTTGCATCATGTAATTTACACGTAAATGTATAATTGGCTGTTTTACCCGCTAGGCATGCCTTTTTTGATCTAATGTGAGCTTGTTTGATATAAATAAAGGTCTAACCTCAGTAGAATTCAATCTTTCTGAAATTAGACCTTTACTGTATAGTATAATATGTCTTATCGTGTAATCTTATTAAAACGAAGGTAAAGAATAACCCCCAACGTACTTAAACTGATAGGGAAACCACACCAAATACCAAGCGCCCCCCAATCAAGTATAAAGCCACAGAAATAACCGATAGGAAGTGAGATAAAGAAGTGACAAATAAAGGCAGCAACCGCCATATATTTAACATCCTCGACACCACGCAATGCATTCGAAAATAGGATTTGGATTCCATCGCCAAATTGATACAACATCACCGAATAGCTCAGCACACCGACCAATGCAATTACATCAGGCTCGGTTGTGAATAGGTATCCAATCTGATTACGCATAAAAAATACGAGTGTAACAACAATACAAGCAACCGCAGTGATAATGTGCAATCCTGCAAAAGAAGCCCTCCGTATATCTGTTTTACTACCCAAACTTTTAAACCTACTCACACGAATCGCTACCGCAGCAGCAATCCCATAGTAGATCATAAAGCCCAATGTTGTAACTACACCTACAATCTGATGCGCTGCAAGTGCCGTAGTACCTAACCATCCCATCATGATAACGCTTAAACTAAACGAGGCTGTTTCTACCCCCATAAGAATACCAACAGGGAGTCCTAATTCAATAAGTTGGCGCATATCTTGCCGATTCCAAACACCTTGTTTAAATCCTTCGATGTACTGCTTATAGCGCGCACCTTTTGTGAATAGAAGGAAAAAAATGATGATCGTAACAATACGACTTATTAATGTTGATATACCTGCCCCCGTTAAACCGAGTTCGGGAAAACCAAAATTACCATATATCAATAGGTAGTTACCAATAATATTCAACAGATTGGCTCCAAGCATAATCCACATGGGCGTTTTTGTATCCATCGTACCGTCAGAGAACTGCTTGAAGGAGTTAAACGTCATCACAAATACGATCGAGATCAACTGCAATATGTAGTAAGGAACAACATAAGGCATTAACTCTTCGGGCTGATTCAGTAGATCAATATTGAACAGAACCATCAGCATAACTAAACTCAATACCACCCCAACGCAAAAATTAATCAAGAGACTATTCTTAAGCATCTGCCCAATGTCGCGATGTTTACCACGTGCAAACAAACCACTCATAATCGGCGTAAGTCCATAAGAGAACCCCATACCAAAGATGAAAGCCAGTGTGAAAAAGTTATTTACGAAAGATGCAGCTGCTAGTTCGAGTGTGCTATGGTGTCCTACCATCATGTTGTCGGCAAAGCCGACAACAATGATGCCAAGTTGTCCCAACATAATGGGTCCACCTAATTGAAGTGTTTGTGCGTAATGCTTTTTGTAATCTGCAAAGTTTTTGGAGATCATGCGTTAAGAAGCACCATTTGATTGATTACTACATCGCTTTTAGGGCGATCAGCACCATTTGTTGGCAATAGTTCGATCTGCTCGAGGATGTTTAATCCCTCTACCACTTCGCCATATACAGTATATTCGTTATCTAAAAACGGTACACCACCTACAGTTGTATACGCTTCGATCTGCTCAGGCGTGAAACATGCTTCAGCTTTACGCTCTGCTGCTTCAAGTTCTGCTCTACCAATCAATGTATCTTTAAAGATTGCCATTTCGTCTCTATCGCCACTGCGGTAAAGCGCTTTTACTTTATCTTTGTTTTCAATTTGTAAACGGTTAAAGATTGAGTGAAGCAAACGGTTTGCTAACTGCTTTTCCATCTGTTTCAATTCGCCAGCACTGTATTTCTTACCAGTTGCTAGGTAGAATTGAGAAGCCGAAGATGCTTTCAATGGGTTCCCATCATCGCCAGTACGTGCAGCACATAAAGCTCCCTTTTTGTGAAAGAGTTGAGGATATACAAATTCCGCAGGAACGGTATAACCTAAGTCTCCAGCGCCTAATGATTTGTTCATTGGAGCACCTTTAGAGGTAACATCTCCACCTTGCGCCATAAATTCGCGTATTACGCGGTGAAAAAGCAGCCCGTTGTAGGTACCATCATTCACTAGCTTGATAAAGTTATCACGGTGTAACGGTGTTTCGTTGTACAATTTAATGGTCATGTTACCAAGATTGGTTTCGATACGAACCATTTGTTCTGAAGTTGAAGTAGTCATAGTTTATATATATTGTTATTTTTTTACGATTTTCATGCGCTTGATTACGATATTACTGAGCGGTCTATCGTCTTCGTTTGTAGGTGTAAATTGTATTTTATCGGCTACTTTGATGCCTTTTAGTACTTCACCAAATACAGTGTATTCGCCATCAAGATGGGGTGCGCCACCCTCTACCATGTATGCTTTACGTTGTTCGGGCGTGTAGGTAATACCCTCTTCTTTCTCTTTTTTATCCAATTCCATGGATGTAAAGTGCTTACCTGTTACAATGTAAAACTGCGAGCCAGATGACTCTTTAGTTGGATTATCCTCGTCTGGTGTACGTGCAGCACATAAAGCGCCTCTTTTATGAAAGTAACGTGGATAAACAAATTCCGCAGGAATTGTATAGCCAATCTCCCCTTCGCCTAAAGGCATATCCATTGGAGCATCTTTAGATTTCACATCTCCGCCTTGTACCATAAATTGTTTGATGATTCGGTGAAAAAGCAAACCTTCGTACTTTCCTTCGTTCACCAACTTGATAAAGTTATCGCGATGGAGCGGCGTTTCGTTGTAAAGCTTTACTTTGATTTTGCCCTTTGAGGTTTCTATCAGAACCACTGTCTCAAGCTCTTGCGCTATAATTGTTTGTCCACTCATCCAAATAAGCGAAACCAGTAGTGTAAATATTGTTTTTCTCATGTAAAATTATTTTTGCTATGTTTGATTCTTCTACAAAAGTACATAAAATTTATATAATTGATTGCCGAGTAGATAACAAAAAAGAGATCAAGGCAATAAAGTGTTTAATTATTTAATATTTAAAGGTTTCTCCAAAGGGTAAGTACCGTTTTTTAGCGATTTAAAACGGTATCAGAGTGTTTGAACTACCATAATATTAAGATTGTATAGATGCTTTTTTGTTTTCTAAGCAATAGGATTATTAAAAGGAAGTGTGTAATCTGATGCTTTTGTGTCTATAATTTCTTTTTTATCATATGAATATTTAGGCTTTTGACCTGGGTCATCAGATCGTACGACCAAGGTTGTATGATCTGATGACCCAGGTTGTACGATCAGATGACCTTGGTTGTATGATTAGTAGATCATAGCCTAATGATTAAAATATAGGATGTAAATATGAAGATGCAAAGGGATATTTGCAGTGTTAATCAGTGTTTTAACACTCAAATAAGCCATGTTTCTACTCTTTTATTGTAACTGTTTTAATCGCGATGCGTAATCCTCATACGATACGAATATATATTACTCACCAGAATTTAGACAGCATATTTAAATATATTTTGCGTATGTTGGTCATTAAATCAGAGATCAAGAGAAAGAATATTTTAGCCGAATTAAAATCTAAAGTAACCATTGAAGCACAAACAGGTCAGAAAATCAGTAATAAGAACGCCAGCCTTTATGAGGTTCCAGAAATAGTATAATAGATCGCTTTACAGTATGAAGCAATTTAATCTATGTAGCAGAAAAAAGCAATTCGTTTTTTGCATATTTATCATATTACTAAGTATATTTGCCATTGCAAACAAAAGCGGAAAAGATCGTAACGTATCAACGTAAGTTGGGTAAGATGACCACAGCAAATCCGGCTTTAATAAAGCGGTTGAAAGAACACTTACATGGATGGTATAGCGATATGAATGCAGTTATACCAGTACCAAATGAATATTATATAAATAAGGACGAGACTATTCAATTGACATCTAAATAATATAAATACTCAATCAAGGAAGATTTAAGCATCTTCCTTGATTTAATCACGAAATAATATGAAACAAAGTATTTTATTAACCTTAGCCTTACCTTTGGCATTGAGTAACAATGTACAGGCTAACGAAGCAGCAACAAAATCAGAAAAACCTAACATTATTTTCATCTTTGCAGATGATCTAACTATTAATGGATTAGGCTCTACATCTAATGGAGAGGTGATAACTCCTAACTTAGATAAATTGAGAAATAGGGGTGCATTCTTCAACAAAACATTCAACCAAGGAGGATATAACGGAGCGGTATCGGCAGCCAGCCGTGCGATGATGAATACGGGTAAATATCTTTGGAAAGCCATGGATGCAGTCAATGGTAATTCGGGGAAATCTGAATGGCCCAAAGGCATTACCCCTTACAAAGCCAACAAGCCAGCCACCCCACCCACGTTGTGGAGTGAACACATGAAGCAAGCTGGATACGACACTTACATGACCGGTAAATGGCATGTTTCCACTCCCGCAACCCAAGTGTTTGACCATGTAGTGCACATACGTGCAGGTATGCCTAATCAAACGAAAGCATGCTACAACCGTAAGTTTATAGAAGGGCAACCCGATACATGGAGTGCTGCCGATACTACGCATGGTGGATTTTGGAAAGGTGGTCAGCATTGGAGCGAAGTACTTCGCGACGATGCAATAGGCTTTATAGATAGAGCAAAAAACGAAGATAATCCTTTCTTTATGTATTTGGCATTCAATGCACCACACGATCCAAGACAAGCACCACAGGAATTTTTGGATATGTATTCTTTGGATAAAGTAAATGTACCTAAAAACTTTCTACCCGAATATCCGTATTGCGAAGAGGCAGGATCGGGCAAAGGATTAAGAGACGAATGGTTAGCTCCATTTCCACGTACAGAATATTCGGTTAAAGTGAATCGAAAAGAGTATTACGCACTGATTACGCATTTGGATACACAAGTAGGTAAAATCATGGATGCCTTAGAAGCAAGTGGTCAAGCCGATAATACATACATATTTTTCACTGCAGATCATGGATTAGCAGTTGGAGACCATGGTTTTATAGGTAAGCAAAATATGTATGATGCCAGTGTACGTGTTCCTATGTTTGTGGTAGGTCCAAGTATCAAGAAGGGTGTAGAAGTCGATAAAATGGTATACCTACAAGATGTAATGGCTACAGCTTTAGATATTGCAGGAAGCGATGCCGAGGATATGGTGGACTTTCAGTCGTTCTTACCTTTAGCGCAAGGTAAAAAACAAAAAACGCGCGAAGCTATTTATGGTGCGTATATTGGCACACAACGTATGGTACGCACAGATCGCTATAAGATGATTATCTATCCAAGAGCGAACAAAGTTCGTCTATATGATATACGTAAAGATCCGAACGAAATGAACGATTTAGCAACCAATAAAAAATACATTAAGAAAATGCGCTCTCTGTTTGAAGCGTTTAAAGCACTCCAACAGGAGACAAAAGATCCATTGGATGTTTCTCCTTATTTTGAAAAATATATACAATCTATGCTGTAAATAGATTGTAAGGCTCTCCATGACGACATATAATGAATAACACCTCACCACCCATTGGATTGTGAGGTGTTATTCATTTTCCTATTGCATCAACATTTATCTGATTACCCTACAAAAATAGAACTTCGCCAAATTTAAATCTGATAAACAGGTTTCTTTGAATAGACTTATTATATCTGTATTTATAGTATTTCAAATGATAATTGCATTAAATTGATCGATAAATACATAAAATTAATATTTTAAGTGAAATAATACATTGAAATACAAAATTAATGTTTATGTTTGTACCGTAGATATTCAATTATAAACAAATTGAATATCTACGGTACAAACATAGTTGAATTTGTTGAAAACCGATTTATTTTAATTTTTAATTCTAAACACGAAGAACTTATGAGTAAAAACTTTAGACGCGTTAGCTTTCTTCTGATTGCAGGGACAATATTCTTTTCAAAGAATGTATCTGCAGACTTAGTTCCAGAAGTGATTGTGAATGCAGTTTCACAGCAAAGCGAAAAAGTAACAGGTACTGTTACTGATGATTTTGGTACCGTAATTGGTGCCTCTGTATTAATTGAAGGTACACATCAGGGTACCGTAACCGATTTCGATGGAAATTTTTCATTAAACGACCTTAAAAAAGGAGACAAAATCCAAATATCTTACATTGGATATATCACACAAACGATTGTTTATACAGGTCAAACCACACTTAGCGTATTATTAATAGAAGACACTAAAACATTAGACGAAGTTGTAGTTACAGCCTTGGGTATTAAACGTGATAAAAAAGCGTTGGGTTATGCAACACAAGAACTTAAAGGTGATGCATTAGTTGATGCACGCGAATCTAATGTAGCGAATGCATTATCTGGAAAAGTTTCTGGATTACAGGTTGTTCGTTCAAGTAACGGACCAGCAGGATCTTCAAAAATCGTGCTACGTGGTAATAGTTCGTTAACAGGATCGAATCAGCCACTGATTGTTGTTGACGGAATCCCAATGGATAATTTTACAGGAGGTGTAGATAATGTTTGGGGAGGTACTGATACAGGTAGTGGTCTTTCCGATATTAATCAAGAGGATATAGAGTCAATGAACGTACTGAAAGGAGCTTCCGCAGCAGCTCTTTATGGTTCTCGTGCAGGTAATGGTGTAATTTTAATTACCACAAAATCAGGAAAAAAACAAAAAGGATTAGGTATTACAGTGAATGCAGGACTTACGTCCGAATCAATTTTCTTAAAACCAGAATTGCAAAATACTTATGGGCAAGGATCGACAGGTATCTACAACTTAAAAACACGCTCAAGCTGGGGACCACTAGCTGACGGTTCTCAGAACGTAAATAATTGGAATGGAACAAACAGTCCATTGAATACATATGATAACGTCGATGCATTTTTTCAGACAGGACTCTCTTTTAACGAGGGAATCTCTCTCCAACAAAGTTATGATGGAACATCTGTTTTTGCCTCGATTAACCGTTCTGATAACGAAGGAGTTGTGCCAGGTGCCGATTTGAGTAGAACGTCGTTTACTTTACGAGGAACAAGCGAATTTGGTGAAGATAAACGTTGGAAACTGGATGCGAAAGCAACTTATATGAATAATAAAGCAACAAACAGACCTTATCAAGGAATTCATAATTCAAGTTCGTTCCATACAATTTATAATTTGCCACGCTCAATTAATGTGTTGGATTTACAAGATAGTGTAGATGAAAATGGTAATATGATTTGGTGGGATACAGAGCGTAGCCCGCAAGAGAATCCTTATTGGGCTGTTGATCACAGAACGAACGAAGATACACGTAAACGTTTGCTCGGTAATATTTCGTTAGCTTATAAGATTACTGATTGGTGGACATTTGAAGCAAAAGGAGGTACGGATTATTATAGTACACTTACGAATGAAAAAGTGTACGCTGGTGGAAGTTTCCGCCCAAAAGGTACATACCGAGAGGCCACCGAGTCGTTCTATGAGAATAACTTTAGCTTTTTAACTACCCTGCAAAAGGATAACTTAGTTGATCGTTTGGGGGCATCTTTGACACTCGGAGGTAATTTAATGGATCAACGACGTCAGAAGACAAATATATCAACAGGAGACTTATCTATTCCAAATCTTTTTTCGTTGAATAACGGTACATCTAAAAATAATTTAGAATTAAGCTCTTCAAATGTGCATCGTAAGATGAACTCATTATATGGATCGCTACAGTTAAACTGGGATGGATGGATGTTTTTGGATGTAACCGCTCGAAATGACTGGTCGTCGACGATGAGTAAAGTAAACAGCTCTTATTTTTATCCATCAGTTAGTTTGTCTGGCGTAGTTTCTGATATGGTAAACAAAATGGGAGGTACCATGCCAAATTGGCTAACCTTTGCTAAAGTACGTGCTTCTTACGCAGAAGTAGGTAACGATTTGAGCCCATATCAACTTTATACGGTATATTCTGCCGGAAAAGACCCAGCAGGAAATCCAACAGCTGAGCCAGGGAAAATACTTTACAATCCTGATGTACGCAGTGAGTTGATAAAATCATGGGAGGCAGGAATTGATTTGAAATTTTTTAATAATCGCTTAGGTATTGATGCAGCATGGTATAAAACCAATGCAACACGTCAGTTATTAGATCTACCGATGGATCCATTCTCTGGTTATACAAGCAAAAAGATTAATGCAGGAAATATTCAGAATGCAGGATTTGAATTTATGGTGTATGGTACTATTATTGAAAATCCAAAAGGATTTAATTGGAATACAAGCATGAATTTATCTTTTAACCGTAACGAGATTATTGATTTGTATGATGGAATTGATGAGTTTTCGTTAGGTAATTTTGATGACTTAAAGATTGTAGCGCGTGAAGGTAGCTTATATGGTGATATCTACGGAAAAAAATACCAACGTGTAGAAGAGGGTGAGCATGCAGGGAAAATTATTGTTGACGCACAAGGGTTGCCTTTGGTTACAGCAGACACACACTATTTGGGTAATCAACAACCTGACGCAATGATTGGATGGAGTAACTCTTTTGAGTACAAAAATATTTCGTTGAGTTTCTTAATTGATGCGCGTATTGGAGGCGAATTCTATTCAGGAACAACTGCGATTTTACACACAAATGGTAATGCTGCAGGAACTGTTGTGAATGGATCTCGTGAAGAATTTGTAGTGCCTAATACAGTTGTAGCAAATGATAATGGATTTGCACCAAACAATGTAGCTGTTACCCCCGAACTATATTGGGGACGTGCAGGTGGCACAAATGTAGGTGTTGGCGAGCAATTTATTTACGATGCTACAAACGTCCGTTTGCGTAATCTATCTGTAGGCTATAGCTTAAATAAGAAATGGTTAAAGAATACACCATTCCAGCGTGTACGCTTATCTGCAGTCTGCAATAACGTATTTATGATTGCCTATGATCTGCCTGGCATTGATCCAGAATCGGTTACTGCAACACACTCTAATGCTACAGGTTTTGAGCTATTCTCAGCTCCAACCTCTCGCTCATATACATTTAATATTACTGTTGGACTTTAAAAAAACAAGTTATGAAAATATGCAATAAAATATTTCTAGGATTGGCTTCATCGCTGTTATTATTCACAGCATGTAGTGATTTTGAAGATGTAAACATAAACCCGAATGCGGTAGGAGAGGAAAATGTTCAAGTTGGTCATCTATTGAATAAATCGATCATAGAAGCGCAGCAGAATCCTCATATATCAGAACGTATGTTTGTTCTATTATGGAAGCGTGCGGCACGTTTTGATCGTGCAAGTGGATTTACTTTAGGTGCAGATAATGATTCGTGGAACACGGATTATTTCAGTACAGGGTATGGTGTAGGTTGGTTGAACTACGTAAACCAAGCAATTAACTTGGGTGAAAAACGTGCAAGCTTACCTGGTGTTGCCGAATATGAGGCAAATATATTACAAATGTCACGTATTTGGAGAGCATATATGTTGACAGAGTTAGCAGATAATTTTGGACCTATACCAATGTTGAATAAGTATGACGGTACAGTATCTCCCTATGAAAGTGTTGAGACTATTTATGATTTTGTACTTGCCGAATTAACAGATGCAGTAGCTAAGATTGATCAAGAAATAGATATGTCTCCAGTTCAGGGTGCAGATAATGTGATTGATCCTTTCTATAATTCAAAAATGGAAATGTGGATCAAATATGCAAATTCATTGCGCTTACGTTGTGCAATGCGTTTAAGTGTTGTTGCTCCAGACAAAGCAAAAAAAGAATTTGAAGCAGCAGCAGCGACAGGTCAATATATTACAATATTAACAGAAACAGCACAAGTTGCTGAAAAATCTGGATGGAATGCACTTACAGGTGTAATGTCTCGCCCATGGAGTCCGCAGCCTCTTTCTGTAACAATGAATAATCTTATGATTGGTTTAGGTGGAGTTGATTTTCAAGTACCTGCCAAAATAGCAAGTGAGGTAAACGTAAAGGATGCAATGGAATATTTGGGTGTTCGTTATGATAAACACTTTCCAACAACAACGAATGATCCTGCAGCGGGGTATTTCTTTGATGCACTGCCCGAAAAAATTGATCCACGTGCAACAGTATTGTATAACATTCCTGGATTTGATGATGGTTCGGTTTATTCTTCAAATGTTAGTTTGATCGATACAGCAACATTATTAGACCCAAGTGATCCGAAAAAGAGATTTAAAACATTGGATGTAGCATATACTTGGAATACGTGGGTGGCTGGTAAATGGGACAAGAAAGGGAATTTGACTTCTGAACTAACAGGTGCATCAGGTACTTACCCATCATTATCTAAAGTGTATCGTGGAGATACTAATAAACGAGTATGGTTTGGTCCTTGGGAGACATACTTCTTATTAGCCGAAGCAGCAACTTATGGTTGGAATGTATCAGGAACAGCAAAATCAAACTACGAAGCAGGTATTTCAGTAAATTTTGAATACCATGGTATTTCTCAGTTTTTGGGAGATTATTTAAGTTCAAAAGACTATAATCGTATTGGTACATCAGTTGCTTTTGATCATAAAACAGAGGCTGTTTCGCACGAAATATCTTATGTAGATGGTTATACAAATGCTGAAAAAACAGCAATGTATACTTATCCAAAGAATTCGATTTACCTGAATGGAGCATATAATAACGATGCATTGACAAAGATTATTACGCAAAAATATTTGGCTCAAAACCCTTGGTTGCCACTAGAGGCATGGTCGGATCATCGTCGTCTTGGATTGCCATTTTTTGAGAATCAGGCAGTAGAAATTGATTATAATCCTACAGCATACGAGGTTCCATTGACACGTGCAACATCAAAAGAGACTAAATTAGAATTCTATCCAAAACGTTTACGTTATCCATCTATTATGGAGACAAATAACAAAACAAGTTTTGATGCTGCTATGACGTTATTAGGTGGAGACAATAGTACACTGAACACTTTATGGTGGTCAAAGAAGAGTAATTAATATGTCGCTATAAACTAAGGCGAATCAATACAAAGAAAGAGCTGTTTTCAAATAGAAATATTTGAGGACAGCTCTTTCTTAATTTAATGAAACGATACATCAATATGGTATAATCAGTAAGTGTATCCGCAATTCTGTATTGCGAGATTATAGCTTTCAACTTTTCAGAGACAACTCGTTTTTACTGTTACAATGAATTGGTAGATATGCATGAAGCTATTCATTCACTTTACTCTATTATAAAAACATGAAGTGAATTTATATACTTGGAGGGTGATGCTTAATTGCCTGATAAGTGGGATAAATAATAAAAAAGACAACCGATCATACAAGAGTAATGATCGGTTGTCTTTTTATTATACGTCACAGCGGAGACGCTTACGGTAGATGTGATTTTCGTTATCAACGAATCTATTTACTTAAAAACACTATCCGTTACACCATACTGCTTTTCTAAACGACCAAGTTCAGTTTTTAGCTCTTTAGTAATCTCTTCGTAGCCTTTTTTACCAAATAGGTTATTCATCTCCATTGGGTCTGACTGTAGATCGTATAGTTCCCAAATATCGATATCGTTGTAGAAATGAATCAATTTATAACGCTCAGTTCGTACACCGCAATGACGTTTTACTGCATGCTCTGCAGGATATTCGTAAAAGTGGTAATAAAGAGACTTGCGCCAAGTAGCTGGTTTTTCGCCCGCTAATAGTGGTAGCAATGATGCCCCTTGGATATCAGCAGGAACTTCTACACCTGCTAATTCAAGGAATGTTGGTGCATAGTCAATGTTTTGTACTAATTCGTTTATATCACCAATTCTACCACCTGGGTATCTTACTAATAGAGGGGTGCGGAACGACTCTTCGTACATGAAACGTTTGTCGAACCAACCATGCTCACCCATATAGAATCCTTGATCTGAAGTATATACGATGATGGTATTCTCCAATAAACCTTCCTCTTCTAGGTAAGTTAGTACACGTCCGATGTTTTGGTCAACTGAATGAATTACACTCATGTAATCACGCATATAACGTTGGTATTTCCATTCGGCAAGCGCTTTACCTGTACGTTTTTTCTCTTTGAAGTCTTTGATGATAGGATCGTAATAAGCATCCCAAGCTGCTTTCTCTTCAGGATTCATGCGGCTGTTGTACATGCCTCTACCTGCTTTTTCTAAGCCTGTTTTTGTATGTATTTCATTCTCCTTATCAGCCATCTTGAGGTCATATACCAAGTCCATATCGTTGATGATACTCATTTCTTGTTCGGCTGCTGCTTGTCTGCCTTCGTAATTATCGTAGAAGTTTTCCGGTAGAGGGAAGGTTACATCGTCATACATACCCAAATCTTTTGTATTAGGCATCCAAGTACGGTGAGGTGCTTTGTGGTGTAATAGCAGACAGAACGGTTTAGAGTTGTCACGTTTGCTATCGAGCCAATCAAGTGCAATATCTGTAGTAACGTCTGTTGCATACCCTTTGCGTTGTGTTTTTACGCCATTCTCAATAAAATCGGGTTGATAGTATTGTCCTTGTCCGATAAGGATATTCCAATAATCGAATCCTGTAGGGTCAGAGCTTAAATGCCATTTACCAATAACAGCTGTTTGATATCCCTCTTTTTGAAGTAGTTTCGGGAATGTTTGCTGTGCACCATCAAAGCGTTTGCTATTGTTTGTAAAACCATTAATGTGGCTGTGCTTACCGGTTAACATACATGCACGACTAGGTCCACTGATACTGTTTGCAACGAAACTATTGGTAAACTTAGCACCTTCGTTACCGATACGGTCGATGTTTGGTGTGTTAGCATATCGTTTGTCGTATGCACTGATTGTTTGGTAGGAATGGTCGTCACTCATGATAAACAGGATGTTCATGGGTTTCTTTTCCTCTACGGGTTTTTTTGCTGAAGAGCAAGAACTAGTAGCGGTTATGGCTACTAATCCTGAAGCAATTAAAATTCTTTTATCCATATTTGTTTTTATAAATTGTAGATATGTGGGTATTGTCGTGTTTTTCTACTTACTACATCTGTTACAAAAATATATAAAATGTATAAGCTTTACAAATAAACGATGGAATTATATAAATCTTTAATAATAAACGAAATGCAAAAAGTCATTATCTTTTGTCTGTTTTGACAGAAGATAATGACTTTGGATTCCAATATTTTGCTTTATATTTTATCAAAAACATTTCTCAACGCATCCACCTTCCGCAGTGCATCCTCTTTGATAAGCGACTCTACCTGTCTGAAATCCGCTTTTGATGGGTAGAAGGCAATGCCTTTCTCTTTAATCAGCGAGATTGTGTCTGAGTAGGAGAATAGATGTTCAATATCATGTGATGCAATAAAGAGCGTATGCCCTTGTTCTTTTAGACTGATGATTAAAGCGGTGATAAAGGCGGACGATTTAAAGTCTAGTCCATTGAAGGGTTCGTCTAGTAGAAGGATATCATTCTGCTGTAGTAAAATGCCTAATAGGTAGAGTTTCTTTAGCATTCCGGTTGAGTAGGTTGAGGCGTATCTATTCAGTGGTAGGTCGAAGAACTGGTTTAATTGGTTCTTTTTCGTATCATCAAAAGCGATCTTCTTGGCTGTAACGTAGAATTTCAGAAACTCGTCTCCTGTAATTAGCGGAAACACATATAGTTCGGCAGGTAGGTATCCGAAGGTGTAGTTAGCAGGAATCATCTGTTCGCCTTTAAAAGGGATAAGATTTGCCATGCAATGAAACAGGGTGGTTTTGCCAGCACCATTTTCGCCTAATACACCATGTATTGCCCCTAAAGGGTAGGATTGGTTTATCTGTTCGAGTACTATTTTATCGTTATACTGTTGTTGTTCTATCTTCAGGTGTAGCATTGACATATAATATGGATTTTAAATTACGGTAAGCAATAAAATATAATGTAGGCAGTAGCAGCAATAGAGCAGCTAAGCCATATAAAGGGTTTTCTATACCGATTGCGGTTAGCACAATAAGTATACTACATAAAACGATGAGCGCTTTTAACATGCTTGGGTAGCAACAATAGTATGTATATAGTAACAGACAATTACCCAATATTCCCCCAGCTATCCATAAAATAGGAAATGCCTTGATAGGAAGAAACAGCAACAGCAAAATAACAGAGACAGCTAGTGAGAGTGATGTGTTTACAAGCAACTCCACTGTTTTCTTCTGGATTAAGCAGGAGGGGTTCTTATAGATAGTCAAAAACGGCAACGGATCTATCATCCTATAATAAATAAAGAAACAAGACAAACAGCTTGTACATAGCAGGGAGAAATAAATAAGATTCCTATTCCCACTATACAACCCCATACAAGTAAGAAACAGGCCCAAAAGATATCCCCACACCCCCTCAGCTCTCCACGAAGATAACCATTGGTAAGATTCGGTCATATAAAACGAAGGTAGTGCAAACCTAAAAGATTTATTTACAGAAGATAGTATATAAAGAATAAAGCTACCCGATACTACTACTGCTCCCCCTATCAAACCATTCAACAGCATAAAAGGAATCCCCAACAACATACATTTTAAAACCAATATACACCTTAATGGAATGCCTAAACTTTTCACTAATGTGCTTTCGTGCGCGTGTATGCCGCACAACCATTTTCCTATTACCAAAAAAGCGCCTAAGCAATACAAATAATTAGTAACAGAAGGTGCAATGTTTTGAATACTTAGTACATACCCAATCAATATCAATGCAGGCAGTAATATCAAGCGGATAGGTAAGGGGAACTCTTTAAATATCCTGTAGGATGATAAGCATTTGATTTTGAGGTATGCAACTATGGGTGACATGGCGTGAATTGTTTATTTAATTGGAAAAGAACAAAGGTATAAGAAATACGTTTGTAGTTCGTTATTCGTTGCACAAAAGTAGCGGATGTTCTACCTACAATAGGTTAATCAATGGTTATTGTTATGTTATCATTTATCTTAACCAATGTTTTTGTTGTAATGAATTTAGTAAATAATGATTCGTTTAGTTTTTTATCTATCTTTACAAATAAATATATAGCTTGGTTATGAAATTAAAATCAGTTTGGGTTGTTTTTGTTGTTGCAATGTTTTTACTCTTTACACTTCAATCGGTATGGCTTTACAACATGTATATAGAAAAGAAAATAGCTATCCAAACAGAATTAAATCTACTTTTTACAAATGCAGTTGAAGCCGAGTTAAGTGATCGTTTTATATATTCGGCTGAATTAGTTGATAGTAATCCTGAAAAGTACAAAAACTTCTCGTATACACAAACACATGAAACATCGGATTTGCTTGAAAAAGGTCTTATGTCTGTGCAATATTTAGGAGAACAAAAATTCCTTGCATTCCTTGAAATCCCACTTAATCTCACTGCTTTGGATAGTATTTACAATTCACGATTAATCCAAGAGGGGTTGCTAATACCCTATACAATCAACCATAAAGATTCACTTGGTAATATAATTGAAACCAAAGGAGCAAATCTCACTGTTGGTTTTGAAACTAACGCTCTTCCTATTGTTAATAAAGAAGAGGTGCAAGTCATAGCTTCCCTCCCTATACCTTTTGTATTTAAAGAGATGATTGGATTTTTACTTATCTCATTCTTTTTGCTTGCTTTAATTACGGATTGTTTACTTTACGAGATGAAGGTTATTTTTACCCAACGCCGCTTAAACCAACTGCGAGAAGATTTCTCTCACGCACT
>CAMQTD010000025.1 GCA_947036995.1 uncultured Parabacteroides sp. | reverse complement strand
TGCCTCTATGATTACATTTGCAGCAGTGCTCCCTGTGTTGTTTATGATAAAGAAGCGAGCGTGATTAAAATAATAATTCGTGCCCTTTCTTTTTGTATTACAAGAGTAATTCCCTAAATAACCTTCTCTTGTATGTTTATCAATGGCATATTACTATATATAATATGATTATTCAATAATAAATAAAAACTATACGGATAGAATTGTTTATTTTTGTGCAGTCTTAATCTATAACACAACTGAGATTTGACTAATAGATATGAATTACACATTATATTAAAAGAATAAACCATGAACAAACGAAATTTAGTGTTGAGCTGTGCTACCTTATCTCTTATCGCAATTACAGCCTGTGTTGAGCAACCAACAGAGCGTTATGTAACCTCTTGCGCATTTCCTGCTGATGCAACAACAGCACAAAAAGTGCGTATGGCAGCACACGTAGTACCATCTAAGCGTCAGCTCGATTGGCAGAAGATGGAATACACCTGCTTTATCTGTTACGGCATCAATACCTTTACCGATCGCGAGTGGGGTACAGGTAAAGAAGATCCGAAACTATTCGACCCTTCGGCATTAGATACCGATCAATGGGCGAAGACAGCCAAAGATGCAGGTATGAAGATGATTCTACTTACCTGCAAGCATCACGATGGCTTCTGCTTATGGCCCTCTAAGGAGACCGATTTCTCTGTAGCCGCATCTCCATGGAAAGGAGGCAAAGGCGACTTAGTAAAAGATGTAGCAGAATCATGCAAGAAGCAAGGATTAAAGTTTGCCGTCTATCTATCCCCTTGGGATATGAATCATCCCGATTATGGAACAGAAAAATACAATGACGTATTCGTGAATCAGCTAACGGAACTTTTAACGCAATATGGCACCGTAGACGAAGTCTGGTTTGATGGCGCGTGTGGCGAAGGTCCTAATGGAAAGAAGCAGGTATATGATTTTGAACGCTACTACTCCGTGATACGTAAACTTCAGCCCAACGCAGTTATCGCCGTGATGGGGCCAGATGTTCGTTGGGTCGGAACCGAAAGCGGCTATGGTAGAGATACCGAATGGAGTGTGATCCCTGCATCTGCAGCAAACTTAAAGCAGATAGCCAACACCTCGCAGCAAGAATCAGGAACAGGAACTTTTTTGCCCGAAGGAGATAAAATGGCAAAAGACCTTGGTAGTAGCGCCTTATTAGAAAAGGCAAATGGTGTGATGTGGTACCCTTCCGAAGTAGATGTTTCGATTCGTCCGGGTTGGTATTACCATGCAGCACAAGATACATTGGTTAAAACGCCACAGAAGTTAATTGATATCTACTACAGTTCGATCGGTAAGAACTCGCTCTTGCTTTTGAATCTACCACCCGACAAACGAGGGCTTATTCACGAGAACGATGTACATAGCTTGATGGAGATGGAGCGCATTTTGGATAAAACATTCGAAACAAACTTCTTTAACACCCCTCAAACCAACATTGCATCGGATGTTGCTGTCAGCGATCTAACAGACGAAACCTTGGTGACCTATTGGAGTGGCACTGATAACAGCAACGAATTAGCCTTTACCCTTGCCAACGAAGCAACCGTAGATCGGTTAATGATTCAAGAAAACATAACGGAAGGACAACGCATCGAATCGTTCGTGTTTGAGTATTGGAACGGTTCCTCTTGGGTTGAGGCTGCAAAAGGAACAACTGTAGGCTTTAAACGTCTGCTTCGTTTCGCACCAGTTACGAGCAATCGTTTTCGCATTGTTGTTTTAGAATCGCGTGATACGCCACAGATCTCTGAGTTTGGAATCTTTAAAGCCTCCAAAGAAGAGTAGTACATAGCAGTTTTACATAAATTAGTCTAAAAAGCGAAAGCAGCGCCCCCATTGTATCCGATACAATGGGGGCGTTTGTGTTTAATAGATCTCATATTTGAATCATTCAAATATGAGATCTCAATCTAATTTACAGTTTAATGCTAAATAGTTTTAAAATGATTGAGCTAAATTGTTTTGTAGTACTTATCTTTGTCTACTGAAGAACAAATTCGAACGATCGGGTTTTGATTCAAAATAACGTTACAGATCAAAACAGCATGGAAGCAAAGAGCAAAAAAGAAGCAAAAGAAATTATACAGTTACATTATTGGTTTAAAGACGAAGCACAAGGCATGGATGCGCTCGTGCAGAATCGAAGCGAGTACGAATTTATTACAATAATAAAAGAAGTAGCATCAATTTTAGAGATTCATGTAAATGTACAAATAGTACCCTATGCAGCTGTTGGTGTTAGACGTTGTTTTGAGATAAGCTTTGTAACAAGAGAGTCGAAGATTAGAAAGGTTGCCTATCAAACAATCTTTACTACATTGGTAACACTCTATAGCAGCTCTACAATAGAAAAACCAAACACAAAAGCAATCACTCAACTGTTCGAAAAAGCAGTGAAAGCGACAAAGATGAAAGGGGTAGATCCGTTTGTGAAGCAACAACACCTTCGCTTATTCAAATTAGATATTGCCCAGAAGCAGCAGAAGCTATCCGAGAGCATGAAACTCATCAAGCGAAGATCGAATATGTACGAGCCCTTGCTTGCGTATACACGCATGGATCGAATTTCGTTTTTGATCGAAGACCAAGATCACAACCCTTCGTCTAAAGCAATTTATGTACCAGCAGATACGTTCGGTAAATTCATTCTAACCTCTAACGTATTAGATCCTGTAGTGATTGAAGAGACTGTGATTGAGATTATCGCCCCAGTACTGAAGATGGGTAATTATAAATGGAAAGGGTTTTACGATGGCGAGGTGCACGACTTTAATATGCTCTCGACCGAATTTAAAACCCTCGTACTCTCTGGTCGTATTGAGTTTAAGTATGGATCTGCCATTAGATGCTGTTTGGAGATATGCAAGAAAATTAATAACCAAGGAGAAGAGGAGATTACACGCTACAACATCCTTCGTGTAGATAAATACTTTGATAAAGAGAAACCAATCGAAACACCCGAAGGACGTAAGTATAAGTATAAGAAAAAAGAAAAGAATGCACCAACCTTGTTTGATGGTATGGACTATTAAAATTATAATACACACATTAATATAAAGCGTTTACTACGTTGAGGCTGCAACGTAGTAAACGCTTTTTTTGTGCATGCACGCTTGAAAATGCTGCTTTCGAATTGACATAAATAAAGTAATACCTAGCTTACGCTATCTATTTGCTTCTAAAATAGCAATATCGCTAATTGTTCAATTGGCGATAGCAGTGCATCTAGCAGCATTCAGTAGCTAATTTACAACAATAAAGCGTCTTTATACAAAAAGACAGGCGGTTTCTTACCATTTCCCGTATACCTTTTTCCCTAAAAGTCCCTAGCTTTTGGTAAAAAAGTATACGTCTGTTGGTAAGAAACCGCCTGTCTATTTGTGTAAAGACGTTTGTTTTTTTGAAAAAAGTGCTTGCAAGGTATAAAAAGACCCCTTTTGAGCCAATTTATCGCCTAGAAGCGTTTTCTATATAGCTGTATTGGAATTGACAGAATGAGTTCTTACAGCTCTCTTTTGTTGCAAAAGAGAGCTGTAACAGGGTGTATGCTTATTAATTTAACATCAAATAATCTATCTGCGCATTAAATTGAAAAAAACAAACTCCGCCCTACAGCCTTATACTGTCCACAGTCTTATACTTGGCAGGATAACGCATGTAGGGCGGAGTTTAATTATCAAAATGTCAAAATAATCAATTTGATTATCCGTCTGACACGGTATTGTTTTATGGATTCAAATCCTTTTTACATCTTCATTAATTGCACACAAACTGGACTTGTAATTTGAATATCCTTCTCTATATTATGCAGTAGTCCTGTTTTTTTGTCAATACGATACACTTCAATTACATTTTCTTCTTTGCTTGCAACGAGCATAAAATTACCGTTCGGGCTAATGGTAAAGTTACGCGGATGTTTGGCGGTATTTTGATAGCCCACCTTTGTGAGCTTACCATCTTTGTTGATCTTAAAAATCGCGATACCATCCGCTTTGAGGCGATTCGAGGCGTACAGAAACTGCCCATCCTTCGAGATATGTATATCCGCGCTTCCTTTTGCCCCAACGCTATCAGCTGCAATGTACTGAAAGCTGCTTAGTTTTCCTTTTTTATACGTAAAAGCAGTCACACAGCCCGATAATTCGTTGATTAGATACGCCCATTTTTTATTGGGATGAAAGGTTAAATGGCGCGGTCCTGAACCTGCATTGAGCGGAACCTGTGCTATTTGTATCGGGTTGCTGTTGGCTTGTAGTGGCTTATTTGTTAGGTCGAATTGATACATCCTATCGCGCCCTAGATCGGTTGCAAAGAACGATTTTCCATCCGGTGCAAATGCCGTACAGTGCAAGTGCGATGCCTTATCAAAAGGGATTACAAGGGGTGTGCTCGGTGTTTTGGTTTTTGCATCCAATGCAAACAGCGAAATACTTCCACCTGTGTAGTTTGCAGCAACGAGAAAGCGCTCTTTAGCATCTATGCTGATGTGGCACGGATCGGCACCAAGTGTCGGTTTATGATCGATAGCGGTGAGTTTGCCAGTCGCTTTATCAAAATCCAACGTGTACACACGCGATTGATCGCCAGCTTCGCTTACGGCATAAATCTTCTCCCGATCTTTTGTAAAAGTAAAGAATGAGGCGTTCGGCACTTCGTTGTTTTTGCTTACTAATTCGGTACTGCCCGTTTGGGTGTTGAATTTATAAACCGTAAGTCCAGCGTTGTTATTAGCTGTATACGCACTAACCAGCATATACAAAGTGGGGTTGGGACTACTTGCCAACGGAAAACAAGCCGTGAGAGCTAACATTAACGTAAAGAATTTGCTTTTCATATAACTGATTTTGTTAATTAGAGTTTGAACGAATAAGCAAAAATACACATAATAATGTAGTAATCATGCTATTTTAGAGGATAATAATTTGTTGTGTATATGTAAAAACGAATTATACATTTGTTCTTAATTTATATGCAAAACCTATCTATTTGCAACATTATATCTTCAAAAAAGCTAAAAAGGATAGCCTTGTATCGTGA
Organism: uncultured Parabacteroides sp.; assembly: GCA_947036995.1. GTDB lineage: Bacteria > Bacteroidota > Bacteroidia > Bacteroidales > Tannerellaceae > CAMQTD01. Next base: position 16,781 of record CAMQTD010000025.1, on the reverse strand, counting down.
TTCTGCCTATTATTTACTATATTTGTAACGCTTGAAATTGAATAAAAACTTAAACGCAAGAGGAGCGCAAACACAAATAAAAGCGCTACAACGCCCTCTTTTTATTATAATTATATGAGATTAAAATCTATTTTACTCTCAACTGTTGCAGCGGGTTCGTTGTTACAGTTGTCAGCTTCTACTTCTATGCCGTATGCGGCAGAATCTGCTCCGCTGGATAACATGGGCTGGTTTACAAAGAAAAGCAAAACAGAAACAGTTGCCGACTCTACCAAGAAGAAGGGCAGCTATCAAGAGATTATCAAAAACAAGCCGCAACAAGGTTTGTTCAGTGTTTACCAAAAGAAGAACGACTTCTATTTCGAAGTTCCAGCATCACTACTAAATAGAGATATGTTAGTGGTGAATCGCTTGCAACGTGTGCCATTTGAACTAAATGATGCAGGTGTAAACCGTGGTATAAACTACGAGAATCAGATGGTTCGTTTCGAATTGAACAAAGCAGACGGCAAACTAATGGTACGCCAAAGTCGTGCCCTTCCGTTAGTACCCGCCGAAGATGCTATTGCACAATCTGTGCGAGATAACTTTATCTCTCCACTGATTGCCGACTTCAAGATCGAAGCCTACAATGCAGACTCTACAAGCTATATTATCAAGGTAAATGATATTTACAATGGCGAAGAAACAAGCTTCAACAATGTATTCAATAGCATCAACCTTGGTACATCGGCAAATAAAGATCTCTCGCGTATACTTTCAATAAAATCTTTCGAAAACAATATCGTAGCCACTTCGGAACTCACCACAAAGGTGAACGAAGGACTCTCTTCGGTGTACGTAACCGTTGAGGTTAGCTCCTCACTCGTATTACTACCCGAGCAGCCTATGATGGGACGTACCGATAATCAACGCATTGGATACTTTACAAACATGCTCTATCGCTTTGCCGACAATCAACAGCAATCCGAAAAGCAAGAGTTCGTTACCCGTTGGCGTTTAGAGCCTAAGGAGGAGGATAAAGCCGCCTACCTACGTGGTGAGTTGGTAGAACCAGCCAAGCCAATTGTGTTTTATATCGAAAACTCAACCCCACGTCAATGGCGCAAGCACATTAAGCAGGGTATCGAAGATTGGCAAGTAGCCTTCGAGCGTGCAGGATTCAAAAATGCAATCCAAGCCATCGAGATGACAGATAGCATGCAGATTGATGCAGACGATATAAACTATTCGGTATTAACCTACGCTGCTTCGACAAAAGCCAATGCAATGGGTCCATCCGTATGCGATCCACGTTCTGGCGAGATTATCGAGGCAGATATTATGTGGTGGCACAATGTATTGTCGATGCTTCAGCAATGGATCACCGTACAAACAGGAACAGTAAACCCAGCAGCGCAGGGCGTAGTGCTTCCGGATAGTTTGATGGGCGATGCGATGCGTTTTGTAGCCTGTCACGAGGTGGGTCACTCACTCGGACTACGTCATAACATGATGGGATCGTGGGCATTTGCAACAGACTCGTTGCGCTCTAAGTCTTTTACCGATAAGGTAAACTCTACCTCAGCATCTATTATGGATTATGCACGTTATAACTACGTTGCACAACCAGGTGATGGCGTTACCGCCTTAACACCGAATATTGGTGCGTACGATCTGTTGGCTATCGAGTATGGTTACCGCTGGTTTGGGAAGTCTACCATCGAAGAGGAGCAAACAGCCCTACACGATTTGTTAGACAAACACACAGGCAATCTATACAAATACAGCGAAGCACAGGATCCACGCGATGCGATAGATCCACGTGCACAGAACGAAGATTTGGGTGATGATCCTGTAAAATCTTCTGCCTATGGTATTGAAAACCTAAAGCGCATCATGCCCCAAATTATCGCATGGACTACAACAGGCGAGCGCGGACAGACCTACAAAGAGGCTTCACGCCTGCATTACTCGATTATCAACCAATGGAACAATTACATGTATCATGTAATGGCAAACGTGGGTGGTATCTATCTTGAGAATACAACCGTAGGCGATGGTGTAGAAACCTTTACGTACGTAGAGAAGGCAAAACAAAAAGAGGCACTTCAATTCATTATGGACGAAGCCTTAATATATCCTACTTGGTTATTTGATACGGAGCTTAGCAAATACACCTACCTACTCAAGAATACCCCAATGGGAACCGTAGAGAATGCACCAACGCAAGTGTTGAAGAATGCACACTCTTACTTCTTTTGGGATCTGCTATCAAACAACCGCTTAATGCGTATGCTCGAAAACGAATCTATACATGGTAAAGAGGCGTTCACGGCAGTAGAATTGATGGATATGCTACATAAGCATGTATTCGGAATCACCGAACGAGGTGGTGTGCCCGATGTAATGGCACGTAGCTTGCAAAAGAATTTTGTAGATGCATTGGTCAATGCCGCTTCAGAATCTCACACTGCTAAAGATGCGAAGAAGCTAATGAGCGAGCATTTTATGTTTGCCTCGCAGCAACCGAAGTGTAGTTGCGACGATCATCAGTTGCGCTTATTAGATCAAGACCGTATGGGCGCACAGCGTACGCTTAACTTCTACGGAATACAAATAAACCGTGTATCGGATGCAATTTCGGTAAAGCGAGGCGAGTTAATGCGTATTCAATCGCTCTTAACAAAGCGTGCTAATACGTCAGACTTAGCAGCTCAATATCATTACAAAGATTTAATTTTACGTATCAATACAGCACTTGGACTATAATCCAAGTGCTTAGATATAGACCAAGACCTAACAAGTATATTAATTTAAAACAATAGAAGATGAGAAGATTTTTAACGTCTATGGCATTGCTATGCCTGACACTCACCTCCTTTGCTGCTAATCGAACCATCCAAGGCGTTGTGATATCTGCCGAAGATAACTTTAGACTGATTGGAGCAAGCATTTACGTATCGTCCGAAGATTTGAAAAAGGCAGGAATAGACAAAGCATCGCTAGGTGTTGTAACAGACATCGACGGTAATTTTACATTCGATGTGCCAGCCTCTATTAACCGCATTTACTGTAGTTATATAGGTTTTGATGTGTTAGAAGTAAAACTAACAGATCAAGTAGATTACAAGATTAATTTGAAACCAAATGCAACGGAGTTAGATGCTGTTGTAATAACAGGTTATCAAAACATAGAGCGCCGCAAACTTACTTCCGCAATCTCAACGGTAGATGTAAGCGATGCAATGATTGGATCGGTACGTAGCATCGACCAAGCGCTTTCGGGACAGATTGCAGGTATGGCAATCACTCCTTCGACAGGCGCACCTGGTGCACCCGTAAAGATTCGTATCCGTGGTACGGCTTCGCTTAACGGAACGCAAGATCCTTTGTGGGTACTTGACGGTATCCCACTAGAGGGGACAGATGTTCCTGATTTAGAGCGATTAAATGCAATTGATGATGTACAACAATCATCTATCGCAGGTATCAATCCATCGGATATAGAAAGTATCACAGTGCTTAAAGATGCAGCAGCAACAGCCATCTACGGTGCACGTGCTGCGAATGGTGTAATCGTGATTACGACTAAGAGTGGTAAACAAGGAAAGCCAGTTGTTACGTTCTCTACCAAACTGACCTACCAACCTAAGCAGGGAATAGATAAAATGAATCTATTAAGCTCAGCTGAAAAGGTTGGATTAGAGTTAGAACTGCTTCAGTCGGGTTATGCGTATGCGCAAGATAAAGGCGAAGTGGCACGTATCCTTTCACGTTACGATATGACTAATGCTTTTGTAAATGGTGGATGGAATGCCCTCTCTCCAGAGGCACAAGGCGAAATTAATCGTTTGAGCGCAACACAAACAGATTGGAATGATATTTTGTTTCAAGATGTATTTAATCAAGAGTATAACATCAGCATATCAGGTGGGGGAGACAAAGCAACCTATTACACTTCGGTGGGATATTTTGATGAAAAAGGAAATGTACCAGGTGTAGATGCATCACGTTTCAATATCGTTGGTAAAACATCTTACAAAGTAAATAGTAAATTAAAGGTAGGTGCTTCGATTTTTGCAAACCGACGCGAAAACAACTCTTACTTAACGGATCTAAACGGATTAACTAATCCGATGTATTATTCGCGTTTAGCAAACCCATATTTCAACCCATACAATGCTGAGGGTGATTATAATTATGATATAGATATCCACAATTCGGATAAGGGTCTTAATTATAATATATTTGAAGAGCGCAAGAATACCTCTAACAAAACATTAACAAACTCTTTCTCGTCTATCTTTGATGCAGAACTTCGTTTAAACGATCAGTTTAAATTTGTTACACAATTAGGATTGCAGTTAGATAAAACCTCTCGCTCTGCTATTGCAGACCAAGAGACTTTTGCAATGCGTATGGAAAAAGAAAAGAGTCGTTACTATTCGGATGGAGAGTATAAATACTTTCTTCCAGATGGAGGTATGCATAAAGCATACGAAAATACAAATTCGAGTGTTACATGGAAAGGTATGGCGGAGTATCGCACAACCATCAAAGATATACACGAACTCGAGGTGATGGCAGGAGCAGAGTTGCGCCGTACATGGTACGAAACACTTTTTAGTGCAGGATATGGTTTCGATCGTAAAACATTGACTACGAAACCTGTAATTTTCCCAGACGAAAATGATGCTAAATCATTTCCATTGCACCAGACTACGTACAAAGAGAATGCATACGTTTCTGGATTCTCTACTGTATCTTATACGTTGATGAACCGTTATACATTAGGCGGTAGTATCCGTTTTGATGGTTCTGACCTATTTGGTGTAGATAAGAAATACCGCTACCTGCCGCTTTACTCTTTGAGTGGATTATGGCGTTTGTCTAACGAGCCTTTTATGCAAAATGCAGCTTGGATAGATAATATGGTGGTGCGTGCCTCTTATGGTTTACAAGGAAATATTGATAAGAATACTTCTCCTTTTTTATTGGGGAACTATGATATAGAGACAATTCTACCTGATGGAACGGAAGATATGATTTGGATTGGTTCTGCCCCGAATGCAAAATTGCGTTGGGAAAAGACACAATCAATGAATGCAGGTTTCGATGTTTCGTTATTAAATCAAGCTATAAGCGTAAGTGTAGATTATTACACACGTTTGGGAACCGACTTAATTGGCAGACAAGACCTACCACTCGAAACAGGATTTATCTCCTCTACCATCAACTGGGCAAGTATGCGTAATGAGGGTATTGAGGTGAGTATTACAACACGTAATATCCAAACGAAAAACTTCTCTTGGTTTACCAATTTTAATTTTGGATACAATAACAATGAGGTGTTAGAAGAGGCAATTCGTGAAGATCAAACAACACCAGGTCGTAAGGGTTATCCAGCAGGAGCCATATTTGCAATCCAAACAGCAGGTATTGATAGCGAAGGCTATCCTTTGTATCTTAACAAAGCAGGAGAGAAGGTTTCTGTAAAAGAGTTATATAAGTTAGAAGATCCAGGTTGGGGTTTCCCAATGGCAACATCGAACCTTACGGCGGAAGAAGAGCGCGATTTATATACCTATATGGGAACAACAGATGCACCTTATACGGGTGGATTTACAAATACCTTTACCTACAAACAAATAGAATTAGGTGTTAACTGTATCTTTAACTTAGGCGGTGTGGTGCGTACAAAACCATCTTATAGTTTAACGTCTTATGATAGAGGTCAGAATACGAATACAGATATTCTAAATAGCTGGTCTACAAACAATCCGACCGGAACACTTCCTGGATTATTATCTCCAGACAAGCGTATGGACGAATATTATTGGTTTGATAGCCACTCAGGCGCATACAATCATATGGATGTGTTTGTAAAGAAACTGAATTATATGCGTATTCAAAACATTCGTTTAGGATACAGATTCTCAGACAAAATAACAAAGGCTTTAGGTATTGGCGCAGCTAGCGTAGCAGTAGAAGGACGTAATCTATTCGTGTTTAGTTCAAACTACGACAACTTTAGCGATCCCGAAACAATGGATAATCCATATGCATTGTCAATTCCTAAATCGTTTACGATGAGTTTAAATGTAAATTTCTAAATTATTAAAAACAGTAGAACAATGAAGATACGAAATATATGGATTTCACTCTGTGCATGTAGCGTGTTGCTATTCACAGGATGTGATAATTATTTAGATATTCCTCCAACAGGAAGCGTGATACCAACCACGGCAGCAGAATATCGTGCATTGCTTGCGAATGCTTATTTCGATGTTCCAACCACGCGTGGGTTGGCAGCATTCCGCTCCGACGAACTTACGCTGAGTACAGAGTCATCATACGATATGAGTTCGTATGGGGATATTGAACAATGGAACGATGCGAAACCAGTACAAGGAACGATTCCTTTTCATTGGGGGGAGTTATATTCGGTGATATTTATAGCCAATCATATTATAGAGAATAAAGATGCTATAACAGAAGGTAGTGCCGACGAGGTAAACCAACTGGCAGCAGAGGCTTATATGTTGCGTGGTTATATGCACTTTTTGCTCGTAAACCTATACGGACAGCCTTACTCAAAACCAGGTGTTTTGGATAGCAAGTCTATTCCGTTAAAGTTAAATACGGATATCGAAGAGATCTCTACCCGCAATACGGTGCGCGAGGTTTACCAATCCATTGCATCAGATATCGCATCAGCTACTGAGTTGATGAACGTTGAGGCGTGGGAACTTAAATACAGCTATCGCTTTAATAAAACATCGGTACAAGCATTCGGTTCGCGTTTAGCACTCTATATGGAGCAGTGGGATGATGTACTGATTGCTTCGGATAAGGCATTGCAAACAGCTGGTGCATTAGAAGATCTAACCATTCCGGAAGCGAATTTTCCCAACCATTATGAGTCTACCGAAACGATTACTGCTTTAGAATATGTATTTCATTCTAACTATCAAACAGCAGTATTTGCATCCTCAACACTATTGGCTGCCTACGACGAAGCGCACGACCTACGTCTATCGCTTTACTATGACGCACCAAATGAAGATGGAAACATAGTACCTCTAAAAGGTGGAAACATAGCATTCCGCACTACCTTCAGGGTTGCCGAGCTTTATCTCAATGCCGCAGAAGCTGCTGCCCGATTGGGTGACGATGCTAAAGCAAAAGATTATCTGTTACAGCTAATGGCTAAACGTTTTACACCTGCTGGATTTACAGCTAAGAAGCAAGCAGTAGATGCTATGCAAGGCGAAGCATTAATCACAGAGATATTAAATGAGCGTTTCAGAGAACTTGCTTTTGAAGGTCATCGTTGGTTCGACTTGCGCCGAACTACCCGTCCGCAAATTATCAAAACTTTGGAGCGTGGTACATTTACGCTAGCAAAGGATGATGCACGCTACACAATTCCAATTCCTAAAGATGCGATTTCATCTAACCCAGGGTTGTTGAATTGATAATATGTAGACAGAGTTGATTTTTATAAATCATCGATGAACTTCCACTCATAGCATAGTCAAATCTATACTATGAGTGGAAGTTTTTTTAGTTTTATATGAATATATTTGTCAATGATTACCACACCTTAGATTTAACACAAAAGGTTATATTGTATTAAAATGTTGATTTCATTAATTTTATTTATATATTTGTACTATGTCTTGTACAAATAAGGCTTACGCCACAGTTGCTAATAGAATTTTAAAAAACCAAACTATGAATGGATTACAGTTTCAGAAAAAATTATTGAGCTTACAAGAGAACATGATGAACTTTGCGCTTATACTTACCGCAAACAAGGATGATGCACAAGATTTATTGCAAGATACGACTCTCAAAGCATTAAACAACCAAGACAAATTTGTCGATAATGTAAATTTTAAAGGGTGGGTATTGACCGTTATGCGTAATATTTTTATTAATAATTACCACAAACTTGCGCGTACGCAAACAGTTGTAGATTCAGAAATAGATCTGTATAACCTTAATATCACACAAAATTCAGGTTTTGATTCTCCCGAGGGATCGTATCAGATTCAAGAGATATCAAATGCAATTGTAAAGTTAAACAACGATCTGAAGATTCCTTTTTCAATGTTTTTAAGTGGTTACAAATACAATGAAATAGCAGAGAAACTGAACCTGCCATTAGGAACAGTTAAGAGTAGAATCTTTTTTGCAAGACAAGAATTACAGCACGAATTAAGAGATTTCAAGAATAGATAAGCTGCTAGTGCGTAGTAATTAAAACAGCTCAGTATAGATATTGCTTGATTTGAGCATACAACAAAGGCATTTAAACAGTTTTCAGATACTGTTTAAATGCCTTTGTTATGTATGTGTTTTTATATTATTGCTTCGAATATATTTTATAGTCCACTAAAGTCTACATCACTAAACTGAAGTGAAGGGATTTGCCAAGAGGAGAATGGGCGTGGATCGTTACCGACCTCTGCCAAGTTACTCCAAAGGGTAAGCATATTTCCTGTTACGTTCATTTCAGATATTGGCTGTGTTAGTTTACCATTTTCAATTAAGAATCCCTCTATACCATACGAGAAATCTCCCGTAGAGCTGTTGCTATTTCCGCCATTGAATCCTGTAACTAAGATACCTTTATCTATAGCAGCAACTAAACCGTCTGTGTTTTTATCGCCTAATTGCATCGTAAGTACTGATGGAGAGCTGATGGTTGGTGCTACTTCCATTTTGTTCGCATTATAGGTATCGATGAAATAGGTTTTAAGTACTCCTTTGTCAAAGATTACACGTTTTTCAGTTGCAACACCTTCGCTATCGAAATAGCGCGCACCGTTCTGATTGATAAGGTGAGGATCGTCGTAGATTGTTAGCTTTGGGCTTACAATTGCTTCGTTCAGTTTATCTATAAGGAACGAGTTCTTTTGTTGCAAAGCCGAACCATACAGCGCATTGATAAGTGGCGACGTGATTTGAGATGCATTCATTGGATCTACAATCATGGTGTATTTACCCGAAGCAATCTTCTCTTGTCCAAGTTTCTGTAGCGTGCGCTCCAATGCCTTCTCTCCAATACCCTTTTTAATCAGTTTATCATAGTTAAATGATGCATCGTACCAATATGAAGATGGACGTGCTTCGCCTTCGCCATGAATACTTATACTAGCAGAGACACTGAATTGTGAGGTGCTCTCTTCGCCCTCAAATCCATTGCTCGTAATCATGTATTTATGCTCTATACCATCACCGTATGATGTATTTATAGAGATGATACGTGAATCTTTTCCGGCAACTTCTGCAGATGCTTGCATGGCAAGTGCTAATTTGTCGTCAGGTTCGATTGTGTCGAATTGCGTATCAAGCAGATTCAAATTAGGCTTTCCGCCTTTGTAATAGCGAGCAGGGTTTGGTAGTTGTCTGAATGGATCTTCGGCCAAGAAACGAGTAGATTCGATTCCGTTGCGAATAAAACCTTTCAACTCCTCTTTATCCAGTCTGTTTGTAGAGTATGAGCTAAAGCGACCATCTACATAAAGATGTATCACCATGCTGTTTTCTGATGCTTGCTGAAGTTTGTCAATCTTAGAGTCGAGTACTTCGAACGAACTATTGGATCCTGTATAGATGGTTACCTTGGATGATTGGCAGCCATTCTTTAGGGCATATTTCATGGCCCATTGAGCCAGTTCTTTATTTTGATTCGATATCATTTTTGTGTAATTCTTTAGTGTGTGAATACTTTTTTTGAAGCGATCAATTATCTCCCCCTACAGTTAGCTTGCTAACCAAAGCCGAAGGCATACCACAGGTAACGGGGCAAGATTGTCCATCTTTTCCGCAGGTCCAAGTACCATTATCAATTTTAGCATTGTTTCCTACCATGGTGATATCTGCCAATGCTTTAGGTCCGTTACCAATGATGTTGATATCTTTGATTGGTTGCGTTAGTTTCCCATCTTCAATAAGGTAACCCGATTTAACAAAGAAGGTGAAGTCTCCAGCACCAATTTGTACTTGACCGTTCGAGAATACATCCGCAAAGATACCTTTCTTGACCGTTGAGATAATGTCTTGTTCGGATACATTACCAGCTTCCATATACGTAGCACGCATACGTGGCAAAGGCATCTGACGGAAAGACTCTCTACGTCCATTTCCTGTAGATTCGATACCGTAGTGTTTGGCACTGATACGGTCGTGCATATAACTTGTTAGCACACCTTCGCGCACTAAATATGTTTTTTGACCATCTACACCTTCATCATCAATATTCACCGATCCACGGTTGAATGGGATTGTTCCATCATCTACGACGTTGATATGTTCGTTACAAATCTTTTTATTAAGTTGATCTGAGAAGATAGAAGTATTCTTGCGGTTAAAGTCTGCCTCGAAAGCGTGACCGATGGCTTCGTGCAGTAGAATACCAGAACCTCCAGCACCCATAACAACAGGCATCTCTCCCCCTTTAGGCTTGATGGCTTTGAAGAGTAGGGCTGTTTTAGTTACAGCTTCGTTCGCAATCTCTTTTACGATGCTTGGTGTTAAGAACTCTGCACCCATGCGGAAGGCACGTGCAGCATATGAGTTTTCTGTTTTACCGTTCTCTTCCATGATACAAACAGCACCAAGGGTAACCATTGGGCGGTAATCGTAGTAGATTAATCCTTCTGAATTACAGAAAAGAATATGCGAAGTAGTGTCTGATAAGGATGCAGAAACTTTCTGAACGCGCTTATCTAATGCAAATACTTCGTCGTTTAATTGTTGTAAGTAAGGCATCTTTGTTTTTACCTCTACCTCTACCCACGGAGTTTCGATGGTGTAGTAGTTCTTTTTAATTACCTTTTCGGTCAGATCAATAGGTGCAGTTATTGTAGTGCTCGTTGCAATACGTGCTGCTGTACGTGCTGCACGAATCATCTCTTCGAGTGAGATGTTCTCTACATATGCATAGCCTGTTTGGTCTCCTGCGAGTACACGTACACCTACACCAAAGTCGATGTTAGATCCAGCTCTGTTAACGGCTCCATCTTGAAGACCGATTTGGTTACTGAATGTATGTTCGAAGAATAGGTCGGCATAATCGCCCCCTTTTTCTAATGCTGCAGCTAATACCTTATTTAAGTCTTGCTGGCTTACGCCAAAATGATTAAGTGCTGCCGATATATCATCGGCTTTACTGACCCCTTTGCTACAACTTTGTAACAAAGAGGGAACTGCCAATGTATTTAGCATAACTATACCTCCTGTTTTAATAAAATCACGTCTGTTGAATATCATGTTATAAATCTTTTTACTTTGTTTTATTCTCTTTTGCCCACTGCATTACATTTGCTGGTGGACGCTCGGCAAGTAGTTCTTTTTTCATGTAATCCATGTATGGAGCTACGTGTTTGAAGAATTTCTTGTACCCTTTGCAAAGGTAGTTTAAGCCAGGCTCACCAGAAGGTGTGTGTAAGAATCTGTTTTTAGGACACTCTCCGTTGCATGCAAATAAGAATTCACATGTTTTGCATTGACTTGGTAAGCTATTTTTCTTGTTTGCACCAAATGCAAGTTGGCGCTCAGAGTACATCATTTCGGTCAATGTACTTGTTTTGATATTTCCTAGTTTGTATTCGGGGAATACATAATGGTCGCAAGTATATACATCACCATTAAACTCCATTACACCTGCATGACCGCAAGTTGGTGCTAAGGTGCATATGCCAGGTTGCTCGCCTACCCAGTTGGCAAGTGTAGCATCGAATAGTTGGATGTAGTAATCTCCAACATCTTCTTTGATCCATTCGTCAAATATAGCACATAAGAAATCTCCCCACTTACCACTGTCTACCGAGAAAGAAGCTAGCTCAATGGCTGCATCTTGTTCTTCGGGAAGTGTAAGGTGTGTTTGATTTGCTTTTTCGGCCATACGTTCTACAATCGGTGCAAATTGGATGTAGTGGCAATCTAACTGCTTAAAGAAATTATAAAATTCTAAAGGATAATCTACGTTGTAATCGTTTACAACTGCCATTGCATTGTATTCTACTTCGTGTTTTTTAAGTAGTTCAATGCCTTTCATTACTTTATGGAAAGAGGGAATGCCTTGTTTATTGCGGCGATATTCATCATGAAACTCTTGTGGACCATCAATGGATACGCCTACAAGGAAGTTGTTTTCTTTGAAAAACTTACACCAATCATCGTTAAGTAGTGTTCCATTGGTTTGGATGCAGTTGTCAATTTGTCTGCCACGCGCATATTTATGTTGCAGCTCTAATGCTTTTTTATAAAAACTGATTGGGCGCATCAAGGTTTCGCCTCCGTGCCAAGTGAATAGAATTTGTTGTGTAGTTTGACAGTTAATATACTCTTCTACAAACTTCTCGAGTAGATCTTCTGTCAAAATGTGGTTTTTCTGTTCAGGGTATAGTTTGCCCTTTTCTAAATAATAGCAATACTCGCAAGCCAAGTTACATACAGAGCCTACAGGCTTAAGCATAACGTATACAGGTTTAGCGAAGGGTGATAGATATTGAGTGCTCATGGGTTATTTGATCAATTTTCTTAATTATATTCTACTTGTTTGTTTACACAAGCTACAAATGTACGTGTTTTGTACGATATAGTTTAAAGTGTACAGCATAATTTTTAGCGTGATTCTGAAAAAAAGTGTATCTTTGTCGGTATAGTGTAATCAAAACAAATAGAAATAGTAAAATACATACGAATATGACAAATGATGATTTTCATGATATATTATCTCAAGGTGTTGTTTTTAAGCGTGGTAAAGATGAAGATGCAGTGCCAACAGAGCAACGTTTGTCTTTGTCTACCTACATGAAAGGAACACACCGTGGCTCAGGTTCGGCTAAAATGAAAGCTGGATTTAAGTTAAAAAGAGCGTTGCGAAGCAAAAAGAAAAATAAAAAGAAAAAATAATTTCTTGTATTCGTAATCGGCTCTATTTATCTACAGACATACAATGCCATGAGGAATAAAAATAATTTAGGCAGATTGTTATTGTTGTTAATTACAACAATAATAGCCTGCCTTTTCATGTATTATATACCGAATCAAATAGCCGGATTTAAAATCCGAAAAGTAGATTTGCTATCAGATATTCGTGTAAAAGAGAAATCATCCCTGCTTGATTCATTGAAAAATGAGTTTGAAAAACCCGACTCACTTGTGATTGATTCTATAAAGATTCAAAAGCAAAATGCTATCCGTGATTCAATGCTCATGCAAGATTCTGTTGCTTTAGCACTTTATAGAAGAGATTCAATCTTTTCAGTAAAAAGAGATTCTCTTTACCGAAAAATGCAAAATGACTGGAGCGAAGGAGATTCTACAAGTACACGTATCGAAGATTTTTCGGAAGAGCACAATGGATTGGGCAAGTTTTATGCTGCGCTAAGTAAAAAAGAGCAGTTAGGTAGACCTGTGCGTATTGCTTTTTTAGGCGATTCGTTTATTGAAGGCGATATTATTGTTGGAGATTTACGTACAGGATTGCAAAAGAAATTTGGCGGTCGAGGTGTCGGTTTCGTTCCTATATCCTCCAATGTAGCGCAGTTTAGACCTACCGTAAAACACTCGTTTAAGGGGTGGAAGACTTACTCAACATTAAAGCAGAAAGAAGAAAAATACACACTTTCAGGAACACTATTCGAGGCAGAAGAGCGTGCAACAGTAACTTTTAGTACAGCTACAAAATATAGATCAATATCGAGTATCTCGCGTGTTAAACTTTTGTATCAACAAAATCTTTCGAGTGCAGTATTGAATACCGTGATTAATGGCAAAGATTCGTCCGAGCATATCATTGCGGCAACACAACAGATAGAACAAATTGAATGGGCCGATTCTATTAGTGAAATATCTTTCGCATTTAATAATGCAAAAGGTTTTAAAGCATTGGGCGTTGTTCTAGAGGATAACAGTGGCGTAGTGGTGGATAACTATTCGTTACGCGGATCATCAGGGCTTCATCTAGAAACACTCGATTCTGCTTTGTGTATTCAACTACGAAAGATACGTCCGTACGATTTAATTGTGTTGCAGTATGGCTTGAACGTTGCCAATGCTGAAACACTTCAATATGGATGGTATCGTAGACGAATGATTGCAGCAGTACAGCGTTTGAAACGCCTGTTTCCTGATGCCGATATACTCTTATTAGGAGTCTCGGACCGAAGCTATCAAGAGGTTGGCGAATATGTAACCATGCCTGCTGTGTTGGCATTAATGCACGAACAGCGCAAGGTGGCGCAGCAAACGCAAATTCCTTTTTGGAATATGTTTAAAGCGATGGGTGGCGAAAACAGTATGGTTAACTATGTAGATAATAATTGGGCGAGTAAAGATTATACTCATTTAAGCTTTAGAGGTGGACGAGAAGTGGCTAAGTCGTTGCTTAACGCCATCATTTTAGAAAAACAATTTTATGATAAAGTGCAAAAGGGTATACAGTAAAATATTTCAATTACTATTTCTTATTCATGCTTGTGCGGTTAGTATTCCTCTATCCGCAGAGGAGCCTTTGGAACGTTTCTTTTCAGAATTATCTAGCCTCAAGCTAGGGAAAGATACTGTTATTTCTATTGTTCATTTGGGTGATTCTCATGTTCAGGCAGGTTACTTAAGTGGCAAGTTAATGCGTCTTTTTCACGAAGATTTCGGAAATGCAGGACGAGGATTTATCGCTCCGCTGAAGTTGGCAAAGCTGAATGAGCCTTTTGATTATTTTATTCGATCGAAACAGTCTAACTGGGTGAAGAGTATTTGTGTAAGAAAGAATAATCCTTTTTCGTATGGATTAGGAGGGGTTGGAGTAACATCTCGAAGCTCAAAGGTAAACCTCAATGTGATTGTGACTCCAAAGAATGGTGCCGGATATGCATTTAATCAAGCCGTACTGTATAGAGATAGTGATGCATTGCAATTAAATTCGATAAAAGCGAACAGACAATTAGGTATATCAAATTCTAATACCTTGCGTAGTGACACCTTTCGGATGGCTAGTTTGGTTGATACTTTGGAGTTGCAAAGTGATGTATCGTCTGTTTTAAAAACAAATACCTATTATGGCTTAAATCTCACAAATGGTAAGCCAGGAGTACTTTATCATGGGATTGGTGTAAATGGTGCAATGCATATAAATTATACAGATTCTGCCTATGTAAAGCAGTTGGCTCAGCTAAACCCATCGCTGCTGATACTCTCTTTGGGTACGAACGAAAGTTTTGGACGTAATTTTATTTCAGCAGAATTTACGAAACAGGTAAAACTGTTTCTCTCTTATGTGCGCCGTGAGATGCCTCATGTCACGCTATTATTAACAACACCCCCAGCTTGCTTTAAGCGTACCTATATTAAAAGAAAACGTGTATATGTAAGAAATAAAAATACACAAAAGGTAGCTAATGCATTAAATGCGATAGCTAAAGAAGAAGGTATTGCCTGTATTGATTTGTTTGCATTGATGGGAGGAGAAGCCTCAGCTAATCGTTGGTATGCTGACAAGTTGATGTCTCGAGATCGAATTCATTTTACAGAAGCAGGATACTATAAGCAAGCCGAAATGATTTATAACGTATTTATAAAAGCATTTAACACCTCTCAATATAAAAAATACAATAGTATTATAACACCCCCTGATTTAATTTAACACCATGCAAACACCAATCGACTTTTATAAAATTATTGAGTTACTCAAATATAATCCGCAAGAACCAATGCTATTTAGTAGTGGATTGTTCTTGTTTGTATTTCTTGCCTTTCTTATCTTCTATTGTTTGTTAAGGCATACGACTAAAGCACGTATTATTTATGTAACACTCTTTTCGCTCTATTTTTATTATAAAAGTAGTGGGTTATGGTTTGGAATCTTGGTCTTTACTGCTACCTCCGATTTTATAATCGGACAATTACTTCAGCGAAGTACTATGCAATGGAAGCGCAAAGCGCTAGTTCTTACAAGTGTGTGTGTGAACCTCGGTATGCTCTGTTATTTTAAATATTTTGATTTTATTCTTAATGCTTTTGCAGGCATGGCGCAAACTGTGGGGCATTGGATGGATATACCTTATTTAGAGGGATTTGTTCACCATCCTATGGGGATATTTCTGCCGGTGGGAATCTCATTCTTTACTTTTCAGTCGATGAGCTATGTGATAGATATTTATCGAGGACGTATTGAAGCGTTGCGTCGTTGGGTGGATTATCTATTCTTTGTATCTTTCTTTCCTCAATTGGTTGCAGGTCCGATTGTGCGTGCACGTGATTTTATTCCTCAGATTCACCGAAATCCACTTGTTACGAAAGCGCAGTTTGGCGAAGGTATTTTCTTAATCGTCTGCGGATTGTTTAAGAAGGCTGTTATATCCGATTATTTAAGTGTAAACTTTGTAGATAGGATTTTTGATGCGCCTACACTGTATACAGGTGCCGAGAATCTATTGGGTGTATATGCCTATGCTATGCAAATATATTGCGACTTTTCAGGGTATTCAGATATGGCAATTGGAATAGCGCTATTATTAGGTTTTCGCTTCAATGTAAACTTCAACTCTCCATATCAATCGGCAACGATTACAGAGTTCTGGCGTAGATGGCATATATCGCTCTCTTCGTGGCTCAAAGATTACCTATATATCTCCCTTGGAGGAAATCGTAAGGGTTTAATACGCACGTATGTGAATTTGATTATAACGATGCTTATTGGAGGTCTTTGGCACGGAGCATCTGTACTTTTTAAGATCGGAAGAGCGTCGTGTAGGGAAAGAGTGTGTCAGTACGTGTAGATC
>CAMQTD010000024.1 GCA_947036995.1 uncultured Parabacteroides sp. | reverse complement strand
ACATATGCCAAACCATCTTGTTTGATATCTAACTCATTAAAACCATTTTTAATGGTATAGGTGTGCGATTTGATACCCCAACCGTTTGGATCTTCTGTTGGCTTAATGCCTTTGGGCGGACGTCTGTCCCAATTAGGCACTACAATGGTGAGTTCTGTATTGGGAGCGATGTTATTAACCAAGAGGGCTTGTTTGCCCTTTTTGAGTAATACACCAGTCATATTCTCATAGTTACTGTAACCATTCCCGATGTGTAACTGCTTACCTAATGCTTCTGGAGTCAGTACGGCTTTGAACTTAGCCACACGATAGTTTAATGGATAGTTTTTATTTAGCAATCCTAAAGC
Organism: uncultured Parabacteroides sp.; assembly: GCA_947036995.1. Classification (GTDB taxonomy): domain Bacteria; phylum Bacteroidota; class Bacteroidia; order Bacteroidales; family Tannerellaceae; genus CAMQTD01. The sequence goes on along the minus strand of CAMQTD010000024.1, from coordinate 22,061 downwards.
TACAGCCTTTAAATCGTCGTTCTCAAGCGTATTAATATCCGCTTCAGAAACGTTCCACCTCAACGAGGTAGCCATTAAATCTTTAAAGATAGCATAATCTACTGCTGCAAAAGCAGGATCGGTTGGTTTAGGCGTACATGCACTAAAGGCAAGCGCACAGGTCGAAAACAATAGGGCAACGTGTTTTTTCTTCATCATGATTATTATTGAAAGTGTGTAGTTATCATAAAATAAAAAAGTCCATAACAATAAGACTTCCGACTTACTACCATGAACAGCTTGTTTTTTTGCTTTTTTTAAAGAAGATTGAGTATCCTCAGTATTTTGCTACTTTGTACGCGAGATGAGATTTGAACTCACACACCAATACTGGCACTACCCCCTCAAAGTAGCGTGTCTACCAATTCCACCACCCGCGCATTTGATATTGAGCGAAAGACGAGACTCGAACTCGCGACCCTAACCTTGGCAAGGTTATGCTCTACCAACTGAGCTACTTTCGCATTACGGGTACAAAGATAAGCGCTTTTTTTTATTTTGCAAAATATTCCGCACTTTTTTCTGAAAAACAGCAATATTAAAGCCGTTTCGCGGCTTTAACTCGCTCCAAACCTATCGGCTTTTAGTGTCAGAGAGTGTGTGTTTTAGTAAAAATCCTTATGGATTCGAATCGAATAACAGCTGTCAAGAGATTAAGAAGTGGCATATTTTGCATAAATAACACGTACTAAAACACAAAAAAAAGCCCGATAAAAACAACTGTTCAACAGTTGCCTTTATCGGGCTTTACCTATTATTTATAGAATCCTATTTCAACTCTTTGATACGCACATTACGGAAGCGTACTTCAGAACCGTGACCTAAGAATCCGATATGCCCTTTCTCGTTAAACAATCCTGGGTGTTTCTTCTTATCAGCCGTACCGTTTTTGCTAGCCTCTTTAATATCGCCATCTATGATTACTTTACCATTAAGCGTTACCTTAATGTGGTTTCCGTCTGCGATTACCTCTTGTGTATTCCACTCGCCTAAGGGGTTTAGTGCACCTCTTTTGGCTGCAATAATTCCGTATACAGATCCGTGGAATTGATACTCAGCAATATCTTTATAGATTGGAGAATCATCATCCAATATCTGTAGTTCGATACCTGCATAAGCAGCATCTACATCCATTGGTGTACGAATACCTAATCCATTATTAGCACCTGCTGTTAATTTGAAATCGAAGCGATACACAAAGTTACCGTACTCATCTTTTGTATATAGGTTTCCGCCGTGGCGTTTCTCTGGATACATTACAATGCAACCCTTTTCGGTTATGTAGCTTGTTTTATTACCAACCCACTCATTCAATGATGTTCCGTCGAATAGAACTTTGAATCCCTCTTTTTTCTCGTCTGCCGACAATTCAAAAGGTTTCACTTGCTCCAACTCCTTCACATAGATATTACGGTAAGACACCTTACTTCCGTGTGCTTGCAATTCTATTTGCTCTTGTGGGAAGATAGGATTTTTGCGGTCCCAGTAGTTTTCTAAGATTACATTATCTACTACCAATTCGCCATTCAATACAACAGTTACACGCTCACCAATCATTTTGATGTACATGCTGTTCCATTCGCCTAATTTATTATCAGCAACTTTAAGTGGTTTGCTTGTATTCTTTTGGTTATTATATAAACCACCCGAACCAACTTGAGCACCAACATTCACACGTGATGTATCCCACATTTGAACCTGAGGCGTACCACGAAGATAGATACCTGCGTCTGCCTCTGGGCCAGCTGGATCAAGCATCCAGTCTACATACATTTCAAAATCGCCGTATTGTTTATCAGTACAAAGGTTGTTTCCTTTACCTGTAAACACTAAGCTACCATCTTGAGCAAGCCAAGTCTCTTTTGCTACTGCATCAACTTTTGCTTGAGCGGCAGCAAGTTTTGCTGGAGTCATTTTAGCACGAGCGATTGGGTTTTGAACCAATCCTTTCCATCCTGTTAGGTCTTTACCATTAAACAATGCCACATAGCCATCGCCTGCTAGCATCTCATCCAAATGCTTTTGGATACCTTTACGGTGATACTCGGCATCTGCATGTTTGTTTACTTCGGCTACACGCTTCAATAACGTGCGAACAGCTGTTCCATTATATTCAGGATGCGCCAACGCAATATTCATTACAGCCATGGCTGCTGCTTGCTGAAGGGCAGAATCTTCGATAAAGTTTCCTGCATAAATCAAGCCTAAGAAAGTACCTGTTCGTTCGATACGCGTCAAAATAGCTGTTTTTTGTTGCGCTGTTTTGGCAATTTCCATTGCATTGCGTAAGAAAATCAATTTATTTTCGCCTGTCATCTTTGCCTGTCCGATCATTGTCACGTAAGTATTTAACGCACGGTCGAAGTAAGAAGCGAAGCTTGGATTCTGTGCAATTACAAACAATTGCTCTGCTGCACCTGCTCCCTTAAAGGTTAAGATTGCCTCGAAAGCGGCATCTTTAGCTGCGCCAGTAGACGATGCAAAACCTTTTGCGATTTGCTCTAATGCTTGCGCATCACCTGTGCTTGCTAAAAGCTTATAGTAAAGATGTTTTTTTGCATCACCTGCGCGATACATCTGATCTACGATTGTTTCTACTTTCTGATCGGCTGTTTGCTTGCTTAGTGCAGAGATAATAGCCTGTTGAATTGGCGAAACATCAGCTACTGATGCCTCTTGAAGCATACCAAATAGGCGTGTTAAGTCTTTATCACTTACAACATTCTTCAATGCTGCATAAGCTGCTTGCTTAACGTCAGAATCACTCGCGTTAAGTAGTTCGTACACCTTATTGGCATAGTTAGAAGCTTTACGTAGTGATAATAGATTCATCGCTGCCACTTTTCCGACTGGCGAAGCTGAGTCTACAATACGTGCTACATCTGGCGTGATATCTCCAGAGAACGATGCTAATGCTTGCTCTGCTAATGAAACTAATGCTACATCTGTGCTATTTAACAATGCTACGATTGTTGGAATACTTGCTTTATCTGCAATGCGTACCAATGCCCATGTTGCTGCTTGTGCTACGGCAAAGTTTTCGTTCGCCACTTGCGCTTGCAATACTTGCATGATAGGCACATCTAAACGAACTTCGGTACTGCGTAGAAGTTGCTCTACTTTAGCGCAATTAGCTTGTGTACCTAACCAGTTTAAGATATCTACTTTTGCCTCTGGAGACGATTTCTCTAAGCGCTTAACAATCTCTTTATATCCTTCTACATCAATAAAGTCTGCTGCATATACTAACGCAGCGTTGCGGTAGTGCATGTCTTTATCTTTCAAAGCATCGAGTACTAAGTCCATTCCTTCGCCTTTTTGGATAGAGAGAATAATCTCTAATGCAGCATTGCGCGAGTGTGTTTGGTTTGCTTTACGTGCTTTTTTCCATAAAGATTTAGCTTCTTTTTCTGCATTTTTTACATCACCCTGCTCAAGCATACGCTTAATCAACGAGATATAAGCCTCATTTGCACCCGTAGGCTCCATTGTATAATTGGCTTTCGCAGCTTTTGATGCTAACGTTTTAGCAGATGTTTTTGATCCACAACGGCTCAATGCGTATAATGTCTCTTTTTGTAAGTCTACATCACTGCTCTCTACGATAGCTAAAAGCGCAGCTTCTGCACCCTCAATCTCTGATGCAGCAATAGCAGCTACGATGTCTTTCTTACAAGCACCATTCGAGCCATTCAATGCTTGTAAAAGTGTATCGTCAGATAGATCGCTATCAATAGCAGCAAGCGCACGTGCAGCTGGTCCACATAGAGACTCGTCTGTTAAGTATTGTGCCAATGTAGCAACACTTTCATCTTCAGCAATAAGTTGAAGTTGACGGATTACGAATGCTTTTGCTTCGCGATCGGTTAGTTGCGACAATGTATTAGCGTATGCTTTTGCAACAGTTGCACGAGCCGACTCTTGTCCTGCTCCTCTTACAAAGTGCGTCAATCCGCTTAGTGCATACTTTACGTTTACACTTGCTTCTTGTGTTGGTTGTGCCAACATCTGTACAAGTTGATTTACGCCCTCAGCACCTGTAGTGCTCAGATCGCCAATCAATTTGTTATAATCTGCTTGTTTGTCTGCTGGCATCTGAGCCAACACATCAATAACAGTTGTTTTTGCTGTTCGATTGGTTTGCGCCATCATCATATTGCTGCAAAGCAGTAGGGTTCCAATCGATAGGTATATTTTTTTCATGCTATATATTTCTTTTTTAGGTTAGATATTCCAAGGAGCACGCATTGGTTGATCTACCAATCTGTTTGCTGCTTCGTCGTTGATAAATTCGTTTTTGATTGGATCGTAGTGTAACGTGCGGTTCAAGCGAAGCGCCGTTAATCCCATGTTTACGATTGTACATGAGCGGAAACCGTTCATTTCGTTCAACGCAAACTTCTGGCGTGTTTTCACACAATCAATAAAGTCCATTACCTGAGGCTCCTCTTCTGGGAATTCTGCTAGTTTCTTTTCCCAATCTGGGATATCACACACAAAGTTTTTGTATACGTTTCCGTTTGGTCCTGAGATATATGGTGTGTTTGGATCTCCGAAGTCTCCTCCCCACAATACAATCTGACAACCATCTTCGTAAGTATACGTAATCGAGCGCCATGTTCCTACAGCATCTGGATGTTGTTGTGGAGCATCTACTTCTACTTTAATAGGGCTGGTGTGGTCTTTACCTAAGAAATATTGTACTGGGTCAATATAGTGTTGTCCCATATCTCCTAAACCTCCTCCATCATAATCCCAATATCCACGGAATGTACTGTGTACACGGTGTGCATTGTATGGTCTTTCGGGTGCTGGGCCTAACCACATATCATAATCAAGCTCTTTAGGGATGGCTTGTCTCTCTAGGTTTTCTTTTCCTACCCAGAAGAATTTCCAGTTAAATCCAGTATGTGCACTGATTGTTACCTTCAATGGCCAGCCAAGCATGCCGCTTTGTACTAATTTTTTTAGTGGCTTAACAGGTGTGCCCAATCCATAAAAAGGATCGTTAAAGCGGAACCAAGTGTTCAAACGGAACATATTTCCATTCTGCTTGATCGCTTCCATTACACGCTTACCTTCTCCAATAGTACGTGTCATTGGTTTTTCACACCAAATATCTTTACCCGCTTTTGCTGCCTCAACCGACATAATTCCATGCCAGTGTGGAGGGGTAGCGATGTGTACGATATCAACGTTTTTATCTAAAATAAGATCTCTAAAATCCGAATAGGCTGCAATTTTATCTTTTACAAGTGCTTGCCCCAATGCTAAGTGTTTCTTATCCACATCACAAACAGCAACAAGACGTGTTCCTGCATAGGTTAAGTGACCTCTACCCATACCACCTGTACCAATAATTCCTTTTGTTAATTGATCACTGGGTGCAATAAATCCTCTACCCAATACGTGGCGAGGTACGATCGAAAATGCAGCAACACCTCCGAGCGCTTTTAAAAATGTTCTTCTGTTCGTCATAGTAGTTATAATATGTTTTTCAAAATAAATCCCTATAGGTCTAAAACTTAGCCAATCTATTTAGTATGTGTTTTTCTATTGATTGACTCTTCCAATATGAACAAAAGTATAAATAAATAGTTGTTTATATAGAAAGAATATGTTTTTTATCATTTATTTAATAAATAAAAAGTATTTTTTCACTCTCTCATTAAGTATTCCCTCTTTATATTTGGTTATATCAAGTATAATTATGAATATTGTACACGAGATAAGTTAGGTGTATTGTTTATTTAATCAACTCATTGTGATGGCAAACTACTGTAAAGAAATCTTTCTCTTCTATCTTCAAGGATTCAAAAGCATGAAACTGGGCAAGACCTTGTGGTTAATCATTTTGGTTAAGCTCTTTATCATGTTCTTTATTTTGAAATTCTTCTTTTTCCCCCGCTACTTAAGTAAATTTGAAACAGATGCAAAAAAAAACGAATATGTTGTAAACGAATTAATCAATCGCGCTGTTAACTAGTATAAATAGAATGTTAGACCGTATATATAAAAATATTAAATATGATTGAACAAATTGACACCTCTTTAATTGATTGGTCACGTGCACAGTTTGCACTCACGGCCATGTATCATTGGCTATTTGTCCCTTTAACATTGGGGTTGGGGATTATTATGGCAATAATGGAAAGTATTTATGTAAAAACAGGTAATCCTTTTTGGAAAAGAACTGCGCTCTTTTGGATTAAAATATTTGGTATAAACTTTGCCATAGGGGTAGCTACGGGTATTATATTAGAGTTCGAATTTGGTACAAATTGGTCTAACTACAGTTGGTTTGTTGGCGATATATTTGGCGCACCGCTTGCGATTGAGGGGATATTTGCATTCTTTATGGAGGCAACGTTTATTGCTATTCTCTTTTTTGGATGGGATAAGGTAAGCAAACGCACACACTTAATAGCCAACTGGCTTACAGGCATTGGCGCTACACTTTCGGCTTTATGGATATTAATTGCAAATGCGTGGATGCAGTATCCCGTTGGTATGGCTTTTAATCCGGATACGGTGCGCAATGAGATGGTAGACTTCTGGGCGATTGTACTCTCTCCGGTGGCGATCAATAAATTCTTTCATACCGTAGTTTCGTCGTGGATTGTGGGTGCTGTATTTGTTGTAGGCGTAAGTGCTTGGTTCTTGCTTAAAAAGCGAGAGAAGGAGTTTGCACTCGCAAGCATCAAAATTGCATCGATCGTAGGCTTAGTTGCTTCGATACTGACTCTTTGGACAGGGGATGGCTCCGCCTATCAAGTGGCACAAAAGCAACCGATGAAACTTGCTGCTATGGAAGCCCTTTACGAGGGGGGAACAAATATCGATTTAATCGCCATAGGCATATTAAACAGCGAAAAGAAAAGTCATAATGATAACATTGACCCCCATCTATGGGCAATAAAAATCCCCGAATTCTTATCTATACTTGCCGAACGAAAAGCTGATGGATATGTGGCAGGGATCAATAACCTAATCGAAGGTGGATACCCTACCGAAGAGGGCACTGCACTCTCTGTAGAGGAGAAGATAGCAAAAGGAAAATTGGCAATTTCAGCCTTGGCACGCTATCGGATAGCAAAGAAAGAGAGTAATCAAGCCGAACAAACCATTCAACGTACAATATTAGAAACAAACTTTCCTTACTTTGGATATGGGTATATCAAAGATCCTGCCGATCTAATTCCTAATGTTGCATTGGTATTCTACTCTTTTCGTATAATGGTAGCTCTTGGTGTTTACTTTATCTTCCTTTTTGCATTTGCTCTTTGGGCTGGGAAGAAAAATAAACTGGATACAAACCGATGGATACTGAAAGTTTTTGTCGCCTCAACACCTTTGGGATACATCGCAAGTCAGGCGGGTTGGGTTGTGGCAGAAGTTGGCAGACAGCCGTGGTCTATACAAGACATCTTGCCAACCAGTGCGGGTGTTTCGAGGTTAAATACAGGATCGGTACAGCTAACATTTTTCCTTTTCTTAATCCTATTTACAATATTATTCATTGCCGAGGTGAGTATCATGCTTAAAGAGATTAAAAAGGGACCAGGGGTTTCAAATCATTCATCAAATTAAAACAGGGTAAATTATGGACTATATATGCTTACAACACTACTGGTGGTTTATTATATCACTGTTAGCGGGCTTACTTGTTTTTCTGCTTTTTGTACAGGGTGGACAGTCAATGCTTTTTAGTTTAGGCAGAACAGCGCTCGAACAAAAGATGCTAACAAACTCAACGGGGCGTAAATGGGAGTTTACGTTTACTACGTTGGTTACTTTTGGGGGTGCATTCTTTGCCTCCTTCCCCCTCTTCTACTCTACGAGTTTCGGGGGGGCTTATTGGTTATGGATGATGATTCTTTTTAGCTTCGTAATACAGGCTGTATCGTATGAGTTTCAATCGCACATGGGCAATGTATTGGGAAAGAAAACATATCAGGTATTTTTAATTATCAATGGTATTGCTGCACCCATATTGCTTGGGGTGGCGGTTGCTACATTTTTCACAGGGTCTGAGTTTATTGTTAATAAAGACCAGATAACAAATATCACAATGCCTGTTATTTCGAGCTGGACCAATCCACTGCATGGCTTAGAAGCATTGGGTAATGGGTGGAATCTATGCTTAGGGATTGCCGTATTCTTCTTATCTCGCTTGTTGGCACTTCTCTACTTTATCAATAACATTGATGATTACATCCTTCAAAAACGATTTCATAAAGCGCTTTACAACAATACAGCGCTCTTCTTGCTCTTCTTTTTGACCTTTATTGTTCATCTATTTTGGATGGATGGTTTTGCAGTAGAGCCTCAAACGCAGGTTGTATTTATGCAGCCTAATAAATATTTGATAAACCTTTTCGAGATGCCAGCAGTTGCCGCATCATTTGTTATTGGGGTTTTATTGGTACTGGGAGGCATACTCACGTCAATGATTAAACATCCTTTTAAACATGGAATTTGGTTTACAGGTATAGGTACTGTTGTAACTGTTCTATCGCTGCTGCTTTTAGCTGGATACAACAATACTGCTTATTATCCATCTACTTCAGATTTACAAAGTTCGCTTACACTCACAAATAGCTCATCAAGCCTATTCACGCTCGAAACCATGGGCTACGTATCCTTGTTTATCCCGTTCGTTTTGGGATATATCTTCTACGCTTGGCGGGCAATAGACCTACGGTCAATCAGTGCCGAAGAGATGGAGGATAAGAACGGACACAACTATTGATAGATTTAGCAGGGTACCCCTGACATCAAATAATCCGTATATTTATTTGATACAAGTTTAACGCTGTGGCATTACCTATAATAGGGGGCGATGCATGGAGCAGCTGCGCTACTGTTGGTTTCAAGTGATAATTTACTATTTATATCATCTGATTTTAATTTTAAGATGCTAATAAACTAACTGAATCACCATGGTGGGTCGAATGAATTACCATGGTGATTCACTTAACTCACCAAGGTAATTCGATTAATTCACCAAGGTGATTCAGTTAGTTTATAGGTGTGAAAAGAATAGATTTCGACCATTAAACCAACAGTTTTCACCGTTTTACCATATTAAACAACAAGACATACAGTGTGTTTAAAGTATAGTTGTAGAGAGATTAAAACAATATTTTACCCACAAAAGCACCCTGTAATAAAATTAACAGTGCCGAATAGTTGATTATACTACTACTAATCCCATATTTGTTATTATATTTGTTGTAACAAACAGTGAAAGTATGGAATGTTTTGATGTTAATATCTTAGGTTGTGGCTCTGCCCTTCCCACTACGCGGCATTTAGCTAGCTCTCAAGTTGTGAATCTGCGTGATAAGCTATATATGATAGATTGTGGCGAAGGCACACAAGTACAGATGCGCAAGATGCGAATTAAGTTTAGCAGATTGAATCATATTTTCATCTCTCACCTACATGGAGATCACTGTTTCGGTTTGCCCGGACTGCTCTCTACTCTCGGCATGCTTGGACGTACAGGTGAGTTAGTCATCCACGGACCTAAAGAGATAGCCGATTATATCAATCCCATGCTATCACTCTTTTGCAAAGGATTAGCCTACGATGTACGCATCAATACTGTTAACCCTTCGGTTAGTGAACTGATTTGGGAAGATCGTTCTGTTAAAGTATACTCTATCCCCCTCAAGCATCGCCTACCAACAGCAGGATTTCTGTTCGAGGAGAAGCCGAAAGAGGCACACATCATCAAAGATATGGTAGATTTCTATCAAGTTCCTATCCGCGAACTAGCACTAATTAAACAGGGTGCTGATTATGTAACAGAAGAAGGTATCATTGTACCAAACAATAGACTCACCAAACCTGCTGCACCAAGCAAGCGTTACGCCTATTGCTCTGACACCGCCTATGCTGAAAAGATTATCCCCATCATTGAAGGTGTAGATCTACTTTATCACGAAGCCACTTTTGGAGATATAGATAAACCTCGTGCCAAAGAGACACTTCACTCTACCGCCAAGCAGGCTGCAACCATTGCCCTAAAAGCAAATGTTAAGCAATTAGTTATCGGACATTATTCGGCTCGATACGACGACGTAAATTTCTTACTTCAAGAGGCGCAATCTATTTTCCCCAATACAATATTGGCGAACGAAGGGTTAAAGTTGAAGGTTTAAAAAGCCTAGTTTATGATAACTTGAGTAAATAAAGAACTAAAGTCTTAACATCTAAAACTTGTTTAAAACAGACAAGAAGTCTATCTTTGCTTTCTATAAAGAGCTTAATAATGGAAAAAAGAATACTTAAAAAGATCATAACTGAAAAACAAGAGGAGATTTTAAAGATTCAATTGATAGAAAGATCTATTGAATTAGAAAAGAGCTGCAACTATGTATTTGTTGGTCTTAGACGTGCAGGGAAGTCATATTTAATGTTTCAGCATATTCAATCATTAATACAAAGCAAAAAAACAACTATCGAAAATATTCTCTATATCAATTTCGAAGATGAGCGTATATCTATGATGAAAGCAGAGGAGCTTGGTGATATTATAGATAGTTACAATGAGATGTATGATAAAACTCCTATAATCTACTTAGATGAAATTCAAAACATTGATGGTTGGGAGAAATTTGCACGCAGGTTGGCAGACTCCAAATATAGAGTATTTGTAACTGGTAGTAATGCTAAAATGCTTAGTAGAGACATTGCAACTACTTTAGGTGGACGTTTCATCATTAAAGAAGTATTTCCATTCTCTTTTAAAGAGTATTTACAAATAAATAATATAAGCTTAGATAAAAACTGGGAATTTAGCTCAGTTAAAAACAGTGTAGTAAAACTATGGAACAACTATTTCTATTTTGGAGGATTTGCCGAGAGTTTTGAACTTAATGACAAACGTAGTTGGCTCAATTCTCTGTACCAAAAAATATTACTTGGTGACATTGTTGCTCGTAATAACATTCGCAATTCAGATGCAATTCGTGTATTGGCAAAAAAGATGGCAGAAAGTGTGATGCAACCAACCACTCAAACCCGGCTACAAAACATCGTTAGCTCGGCAGGTGCAAAAATTGCACGAAATACTATTGCTGACTATATTGGATACATGAAAGATGCTTACTTAATATTTGGCATATCTAACTACACTGACAATATTTCAGAGAGAGAGACTTCTCAGAAGCGTTATTTCCTAGACAATGGATTTCTAAATATTTTTCTAACAGATGGTAATACTAAGTTATTAGAAAATATTGTTGCCATAACACTTCTAAAGCAGTTTGGCTACGAAGAACTATTTTATTACAATTATAATGTAGAAGTTGATTTTTACATACCTAGAGAGAAATTAGCTATTCAAGTTTCATATAATATCACTGATGATACAACTTTCGAGCGAGAAACAAAGGCTCTTATAAAACTCAATGCTGCATTTGAGATTAGTAAAGCTATAATTATAACACACGATGATGAACGAGATATAGAGATTGATGGATTAAAAATTGAAGTTATACCTATTTGGAAATGGTTGTTATAGTTGTGTGCATATACTCTTAAAACAACGCGCGCGCTTAATAATGTTATTGCCTCCAAAACCCTGGAAGGAAAAGTGTAAGTACTGTAAACAGCTCCAAACGCCCTGTCATCATAAGAAAGGACATCACCCATTTAGAGAGGTCTGGTATTTCGGAAAAGTTATGAATCGGACCTACTGCTCCCAATCCTGGACCTACATTTCCGATTGAAGTTACAGCAGAACCAATCGCTTCGGGAAAAGGCATGCCATCTAACGAAAGAAGTAAACAACCCAAAATCAATAAAACAAAATAGATCGAAGCAAAAGCCAATACACGATTCACTACATGCCCCGTGACTGCATGCCCATTTATTCGGACAGGAATTACGGCATGTGGATGTGTCTGTTTCTGAAATTCAGAGGCTATACTTTTAGAGAGTATAACGAAACGCCCCATCTTAAGCCCTCCACAAGTAGAACCTGCACAGCCACATATAACCATCAAAATAAGTATTATAAACCAGACAAATGCACCCCATGGATTGTAGTCTGCCGTAGCAAATCCTGTGGTCGAAACTAACGATACGACTTGAAATACAGCCTTCCGAAACGCTTCTAGAATTGAAGATTCAAATTCTTTGATATATAACCAACATGTTATAATTGCTGTAGCACCCGATACAAGAAAGAAAAACCATCTAAACTCTTCGTCCCGAAAGAGCCTTTTAAAATCGCCCTTAAAGAAGAAAAATATCAACGTAAAGTTAGTCGCACCTAAAAACATAAATATGGTCAACACATAATCTATATAAGATGAATTCCAATAAGCGATACTTATATTTTTAGTAGAATATCCACCTGTAGACATACACGTTAAGGCGTGATTCATTGCATCGAAAAATCCCATCGGACCCATCCATAACAAACCCATCAAAAGAAGCGTGAGAAACAGATATATCCCCCACAAACGTTTGGCTACTTGCGTAACTCGCGGACGAAACCGTTCATGCGTAATTCCACTGGTTTCAGCATCATATAATTGTGTAGCACCTACCCCAAAAAGAGGAAGCAGTGCCACGGTAAATACAACCATGCCAATTCCTCCCTGCCACTGCGTGAGGCTTCGCCAAAACAAAATTCCATAAGGAAGAGACTCTATATCGGATAGTATAGTCGACCCTGTAGTTGTAAAACCAGACATCGTTTCAAAAAAAGCATCCGTAAAGGAGGGTATATATCCACCTATATAATATGGCAATAGCCCAAACAGAGAAAATAAAACCCATACCAATGCAACTGTTAGCATACCCTCACGCCTTCCGGCAGCATGCTCATTCGCTTTATAACCTAAAATATAAAATAGCAGCCCAAACACAAATGTAATTCCACTTGAAATCACAATTGGTCTTGCATCTCCCCCTTCATATAAAAATGCAACTAAAGCTGCCAGTAACATAAAGACAGTCTCTATGATCAGCATTATACCGAGCATTTTGGTTATAAAACGAATGTTTAGTTGAAACATGGGTTTATATTTTCATTTATTTGAAATAATCTTCTAATTTACGCATGGCTGAATCTAAACAAAATACAACAACATGGTCTAATGGCTGAATCAATGTTTCTCCATCAATCATCATAGGCACACCATTTCGAATCAAACCACCCAATGTCATATCCTTAGGCAGTTTTAAATCTTTCACTGGCTTCTTCGTTATTTTAGCATTCGGACGTGCCACAAGCTCTGCCACCTCTGCATCAGCAAATGTAAGACATTTAACATTGGATACATCGGCATCTAATAAGAATTGGTATATATGACTCGCTGCAATTAGCTTCTTATTTATAATATTTCCAATATCCATCTTTTCTGCCAACGAGATGTAATCTAAGTTTTCCACTTTAGCAATGGTTTTAAATACACCAAAACGCTTAGCAGCCATACAGGCTAAGATGTTTGTACTTGAATTTTCGGTCAATGCAATAAAAGCGTCTGTATCTTTTATTCCTTCTTGAATCAATAAATCAGTATCACGCGCATCTCCATTGATAATCATTGCATTGCTTGGAACTTTTTCGGCAATACGATAACTCTTCTCTTTATCTAACTCGATTATTTTAATGCGGATATTATTAGGTAGGTATTGTGCCGTACGAATAGCGATACGACTTCCGCCCATAATAACAACTTTCTTAATCTCAGGATTTAATTTACCTGCATGGGTACGTACATCTTCAATGTGCTCTTGTGTGGTTGTAAAGAAAAGAATATCACCACTGATAATCTCATCTGTACCACGTGGTATAATTGTTTCTCCGTTGCGTTTGATGGCTACGATGTGATATAACTTTTGATCATTCAGCAAGTCGCACAAACGAATACCTACAATAGGCGAGTTGTTACGTACCTTCACACCGATTAAGATTAAAGCTCCATCAAAAAGCTCCCAATACTGACGTGTCCATGGACGCTTAACAGCGGCAACAATCTCTTTTGCAGCTAACATCTCTGGATAAATCATCGCATCAATTCCTAAACGACCGAAGAACTCTTTGTTTTTCGGTTTTAAGTATTCGTAGTTATTAATACGAGCAAATGTGCGGTGCACACCTAAGTTGGACGCCAAGATACACGAAGTTATATTCGTTGTCTCTTCTGGCGTAACACTAATAAAAAGATCAGCATTCTTTACGCCTACATCTTCTAAATCTTGCAGTGATGTAGGATCTCCCACAACTGAAAGAATTTCCATACTCGAATTCGTGAATTTCAAGCGATCTTCGCTTGGATCCATCAATACAATATCTTGCTTTTCTTGAGCAAGTAACTTAGCTAAGTGGGTACCAACCTCACCTGCTCCAGCAATTATTATTCTCATACCTTATTTACTATTAAAGGTGTTATTTATTTAATACAACCGAACAAACTGTTTTAGCAATGTGTTCTGCATCCATTTCACATAGAGCCAAGAGTTCACTTACTGTTCCGTGTTCAATAAAAGAGTCTGGAACACCTATTCGCTTCACGAAAGGGGTATATGCATTATCTGACATAAATTCGAGCACCGCACTTCCTAAACCGCCTTTTATTGTTCCATTCTCAACAGTTATAATCTTACTGTGCTTCTGCGCCACTGCATGTAGTAGACTTTCGTCTAATGGTTTTAAAAAACACATATCATAATGAGCAATAGAGATATCTTTATCTTTAAGCATCTCTATTGCTTGTGTTACATCGTTTCCTATTGCTCCAATAGAGAGAATAGCAACATCGTCGCCCTCTTTTAATTGGCTTCCTTTTCCTATAGGAAGTTCGCTCATTTCATTTTCCCAGGCTGGTAATACGCCTTTACCTCTTGGATAACGAATCACAAAAGGACCTTGTTCGACTTGTTTGTAAGCCGTATACATTAAATCTCGCAACGCATGTTCGTTTAATGGAGAAGCAATGGTCAGATTAGGAATACAACTCAAAAAGGCTAGATCAAAAACGCCGTGATGTGTAGCTCCATCCTCTCCAACAAGTCCGCCTCGGTCAATGCATAATATAAAAGGCAGCTTTTGCAATGCTACATCATGAATCATCTGATCAAAGGCTCGTTGTAAGAATGTTGAATAGATATTACAAAAAGGAATCATCCCCTCTTTAGCCATTCCAGCTGAAAATGTTACTGCATGTGCTTCGGCTATTCCTACATCAAAAGTGCGCTGTGGAAATGCTTTCATCATATAGGTCATCGAACAGCCTGTTGGCATTGCGGGTGTAACCCCTACAATACGCTCGTCTAGTGCTGCTAGCTCAACCAGTGTATGCCCAAATACATCTTGAAAAAGTGGGGGCTCACCTGATTGATCTACAACTTTACGTACACCTGTTTTTACATCAAATTTACCTGGTGCATGCCATTCGGTCATCGAACGCTCTGCTGGCAAATAGCCATTTCCTTTTAAGGTGCGAATATGGAGGAGTTTGGGTCCTTTCAAATCCTTTATATCGTTCAATACTTTGACTAAATAATTTATATCATGTCCATCAATCGGACCAAAGTAACGGATACTAAATCCCTCAAAAAGGTTATGTTGCTTGGTCAGTAAAGCTTTTAAGCTATTATTGAAACGAAGAATACTGCCTCGGCTATCTTCTGAGAGAATATTCAATTTACGCAATCCGCGATATACATCGTAACGCATTTTATTGTACGTTTGCGAAGTCGTTATATCAACAAGATATTGGCTTAAAGCTCCTACACTGTTATCAATCGCCATGTTATTATCATTTAAGATAATCAACAAATTATTGGGGTTTGCAGCTGCATTGTTTAAGCCTTCAAAAGCCAATCCACCTGTCATGGCACCATCACCAATTACTGCCACTACATGACGGTCGTCTTCGCCCTTTAAACTCGAAGCAACAGACATACCTAGTGCCGCAGATATAGATGTAGAGGCGTGTCCTGCAATAAATGAATCGTATTCACTCTCCGCAGGATTAGGAAATCCTCCTACTCCTTTATATTTTCGTAATGTTTTAAATGCTTCTCTTCTTCCAGTTATGATCTTATGTCCATACGCTTGATGTCCCACGTCCCAAACAATGCGATCGTAAGGCGTATTAAACACATAATGCAGGGCTACACTTAACTCTACAGTACCTAAACTGGAAGCTAAATGTCCTGGGTTTTCAGATAAAACGTCGAGAATGTATTGCCGTACCTCAGCACACACTCCGCCTAGCTCCTCGACCTTTAGCTGACGTAAATCTGCTGGAAGGTTCAGTTCTTTAAGTATATTATTATCTGAATCTGTCATTCCTCGTTATTTTTTGTTGCAAAAGTAAAGAAATAAGCGCATATATGATAACTTTGCTTTATCAATTATTTACAAACATCGCTTTTGCTATGAATTTACAAACAGAAGTTATTATACCAGAGCAACCTTTTCGAATCAATCATAAAGATAAAATATTACTTTTAGGTTCGTGCTTTGCCGAAAACATTGGAAATAAATTACGCGAATCTAAATTTAGTGTTGATTTAAATCCATTTGGTACACTGTACAATGCACATTCTATTGGATCTGCTGTATCTATCTTATGTGGTAATAAAATATACCAAGAAAACGATCTTGTAGAGCGTCAAGGCATATACAATAGTTTTGATCACCACAGCCGATTTTCTACTACAACTGCTACTGCTACACTAAATCGCATCAACGAGCAAGTAACCATTTCGCGTAATTCTTTACTTGCTACGCAAACAGTATTAATCACGTTAGGAACACGTTCTATCTATAGAATAAAAGGAGAAAATCGTGTTGTTAGTAATTGCCATAAATTCCCCGAAAAAAGTTTTGATAGATATGCTTGTAGTTGTGCCGAAATAACGGAGCAATGCGAACAGATGCTTCAACAACTTTGGTCTATACAACCAACTATGCGTGTAATATTTACTGTAAGCCCAATACGTCATTGGAAAGATGGTGCACATGAAAATCAACTAAGCAAGGCTACGTTACTGTTGGCTATTGAAGCCATACAGAAGAAACACCCACAACATATCACATATTTCCCTGCTTATGAGATTGTGATGGACCAATTACGTGATTATCGTTTTTATGCCGATGATATGATTCACCCATCTACTGTAACCATTAATTATATTTGGGAGCAGTTTGAAAATAGCTATTTCACCAAAAACACAATGGAGGTAATAGAACAATATACTGAAATCCAAAAAGCGATAAATCATAAACCTTTTAACCCTTCGAGCGAGCAATATCATAAATTTATCATGCAAACTTTGTTAAAAGTAGAACAACTTAAGGAGAAAATCCCTTTCTTTGATTTGAATAATGAAAGAAAGATATTAACAACCAAGCTGCACTAAGATATGGAATACACAATACACAATATAGCTAAGATAATACACGCTAAGACACATGCGCTTACTGATTGTACAATTAGCATATTACTTACAGATAGCCGCTCACTTTCATTTCCTGAGCAGAGCTTATTTTTTGCTTTAGAAACAAAAACAAATGATGGTCATAAATTTATCAAAGAACTATACAAGTTACGTGTGCGTAATTTCGTCGTCGATAAAATACGTCCTGAGTTTAGCAATATGCCCGAGGCTAATTTCCTTGTTGTAAAGAATTCATTGAGGGCATTGCAACAATTAGCCATCTACCACCGTAATCAATTTGATATTCCAATCATAGGAATAACAGGGAGTAATGGAAAAACAATTGTTAAAGAATTTCTATACCAACTTCTGCACTCCGAATTCAATATCGTTCGATCACCTCGAAGCTATAATTCACAATTGGGCGTGCCCCTTTCGGTATGGCAACTCTCTACAAAAAACACATTAGGCATCTTTGAAGCTGGTATTTCCCAACCAGACGAAATGGAGTATTTGCAGCCCATAATAAGACCTACAATTGGAATTATCACCAACATAGGTGAGGCGCATCAAGAAAATTTTATCTCTTATCCAAAAAAACTACAAGAAAAGCTCGAACTGTTTAAAGACTGCGACTCCATTGTATACGATGGCGACAATATTGTTGTATCCAATTGTATCGAAGCTGCTTGCCTATCACACAAAGCCGTTGCTTGGAGCAAATACGACTCTGAAGCACCGCTGTTTATCTCTAAAATTGAACGCTTCGAGGAGCACTCAATTATTTATTGCACAACGCTTGGATTTGAGCGTGTTTACACAATTCCTTTTTCCGACGATGCCTCCATCGAAAATGTGATTCACTGCATAGCTACAATGCTTATCCTTAAACCCAGCAGTGCTTCATATGCCGAGCGTTTTGAAAAATTGGAACCCGTAGCGATGCGTTTAGATATTATGCAGGGTGTTAATAACTGTCTGTTGATTAACGACACATACAATTCGGATATTAATTCGCTGGGGATTGCATTGGATTTTTTACAAAATCGAATGGTTGGTGAAAAAATTAAACGAACACTCATCCTATCAGATATCTTACAATCAGGAATGCTTCCTAAAAGTTTATACAAAAAAGTAGCAGACCTGATCGAACATAAAAAAGTAGAACGAATTATTGGAATAGGAAAAGATTTAGTCGCCTTCCAAAACTATTTCACAATCGAAAAAGAGTTCTACACAACAACTGCTGAATTTCTAGCTTCGAATTCGCTTAAAAAATTCAATAACGAGCTGATCTTAATCAAGGGGTCTCGCCGATTTCATTTTGAACAAATATCAGATTTACTTGAACAAAAGGTACACGAAACAATTTTAGAGGTTAATCTGGATGCCGTTATTCATAATTTCAACTACTACCGCTCCATGCTTAAACCGGAAACAAAGATGATTTGTATGGTTAAGGCTTTTGGATATGGTGCTGGATCTTACGAAATAGCAAAAACATTGCAAGAGCATAGATGTGATTATTTAGCTGTTGCCGTTGCCGACGAAGGTGCCGAACTTCGTAAAGAGGGAATCACTATCCCTGTTATTGTTATGAATCCTGAATTAAGCAGTTTTAATGCTATTTTTGAGAATAGACTCGAACCTGAAGTATATAGTTTCAAGCTCTTAGATGCTTTTATCAAAGAGACCGAAAAAAGAGGCATTACATCTTACCCTATACATATTAAAATTAATACAGGCATGTGTCGATTGGGATTCTCACTCGCAGATATCCCTCAATTATGCGAACGTATCAAGTTACAAAGTGGCGTTGTGATACGTTCTGTATTTTCTCATTTAGCAGGTAGCGACAGCGCTGAATTTGACGAATTTACGCTAAGTCAAATGGATCAATTTAACAGTGCTGCACATGAATTGGAAGCAGGATGCGAATATAAAATCATCAAACATATTCTTAACACAGCTGGAATAGAACGTTTTGTATCTCATCAAAACAATATGGTCAGACTGGGCATTGGTCTTTACGGTATCAGCGCATCAGGACAAAGTGGTTTGCGCAATGTAAGTACACTCAAAACAACAATTTTACAAATTCAAGATGCACCCATGGGTAGCAGTATTGGTTATAGTAGAAAAGAATTTGTTACAAGAGATTCCAAAATAGCCATCATTCCCATAGGCTATGCAGATGGATTGAATAGACAATTAAGCTGTGGTGTTGGTAATGTTATAATTCAAGGAAAACGCTGCCCTATAATTGGTAATATCTGTATGGATATTTGCATGATTGATGTAACCGATATTGAAGCAAAAGAGGGCGATTCAGTAATCGTTTTTGGCGAAGGAATTTCAGTACTTGAGATCGCTGAAAAGCTAAATACGATCCCTTACGAAATATTTACGTCAATCTCTCCAAGAGTTAAACGTGTATATTTCAGAGAATAGTTGGTTATATAGTACATTTGTTGTAATTTTGCACAGTATAAAAAAATAAAAGTATGAGTCACAATTTATTGAAAGGCAAAAGAGGTATCATTTTTGGTGCATTAAACAATATGTCTATTGCCTGGAAAGTTGCAGAAAGAGCCGTTGAAGAAGGTGCTATAATTACATTATCAAACACACCAATTGCAGTACGCATGGGTGAAGTAGATGAGTTAGCAAACAAACTTAACGTACAAGTTATTCCTGCAGATGCTACAAGTGTAGATGATTTAGAAACTGTATTTGCTAAATCTGTAGAGATATTAGGAGGTAAAATTGATTTCGTTTTACACTCAATTGGAATGTCTCCAAACGTACGCAAAAAGCGCACGTATGATGATCTAGATTATAAAATGTTAGACAAAACGCTGGATGTTTCAGCTGTTTCGTTTCATAAAATGCTACAAGTTGCTAAAAAGCAAGACGCTATTTCTGAATGTGGTTCTGTGATAGCACTTTCTTATGTAGCTGCACAGCGTTCATTTTTTGGTTATAATGATATGGCAGATGCTAAATCTCTTTTAGAGTCAATAGCACGTAGCTTCGGTTACATATATGGTCGTGAAAAAGGTGTTCGTGTAAACACTATTTCTCAATCGCCTACTGTTACAACAGCTGGTAGTGGTGTAAAAGGAATGGAACACTTATTAGACTTCTCTAATAAAATGTCTCCACTCGGAAATGCTACAGCAGAAGAGTGTGCTGATTACTGTATTGTTATGTTCTCTGACCTAACAAAAAAGGTTACTATGCAAAATTTATTCCATGATGGTGGATTCTCTAGTATGGGAATGAGCCTACGTGCAATGAATCAATATAGCAAAGGGATGGAAGATTTTACTGACGAAGACGGAAACGTTATTTACGGATAAACAACCCCATTCTTAAAAGATAAACGGGTCATACACTAACAATCCTATTTCATCACATCTAACAATGTGATGAAATAGCTATTGTGTGCATGACCCGTTTTTTTAGTATCGTTATTTAATTTTCAAATAACATATATATTATGAGTTATATGACTAAAATCTATCCCGAGAATCCCAATCTCAAAGAGATAGATAAAATTATTGCAGTACTCCGAGATGGAGGGCTTGTTATATACCCTACAGACACGGTATATGCGATTGGATGTGATGCACTGAATGTTCGTGCAGTAGAAAAGATATGCAAGCTAAAAGGGATAGATCCGCGTAAAAGCAACCTATCAATTATTTGTTACGATCTTAGTAATATCAGCGAATATGCTAAAGTAAGTAACTTGGTATTTAAGGCGATGAAAAAGAACCTCCCTGGTCCATTTACTTTTATTCTTCCTACATCGGGCGAACTTCCAAAGATTTACAAAAACAAAAAAGAGGTTGGAATACGTATTCCTGATAACAACATCATACGAGAACTCGTTAAACAGCTAGGCAATCCCATACTTACAACTTCAATCCACGACGAAGAGGATGATATTGTAGAATATAGTACAGATCCTGAATTGATTTACGAAAAGTACGAAGATATAGTTGATGTAGTTATCGACGGAGGATATGGTGGCGTAGAGGCTTCTACAGTGGTAGATTGTACGACAGATGAAATATCAATACTTAGACAAGCTAAAGGTGATCTAATCCTATAGAATGGATAAAAAAGGAGATGACAATTCATTTTACACATCTAATTAGTACGATTGAAATATAAATTGATTAAATTGCACACAAGTATCCATATTTATAAACCTTTTAAAAGTATGTATCATGAAAACAGTTATCCTAGCAACTCTAGAGAATAGTTTCCAAGCAAACCTGCTCAAAGAAACTTTAAGTAATGAAGGTATAGAGTCTTTTTTCAAAAACGAAAATATATCTTCTATATTAGGTAATATGCCAGACTTTCAAATTGAGATATATGTCTTTGATAAAGATTATGCAGAGGCATTAATAATATTAAAAAGAGGATTCCCTGATTTAGTAATTGAGTAAAATATTAAAATTAGTTGGGATTATAAATAAGAAAAGGCTATTTGCATCGTGCAGATAGCCTTTTCTTATTTGCTAAATACATATTTGATCACAAAAGTATATAAACAAAAAAAGAGTCCACTCAAATTAATGAATGAACTCTTT
>CAMQTD010000023.1 GCA_947036995.1 uncultured Parabacteroides sp. | reverse complement strand
AATAAGAACAAAAAAGACCTGCTTAACAGTTAGTTAAGCAGGTCTTTTTTGTTCTTATTATTTTAGCGACTACCCTTTTCTTTTTGATAATCTGATAGCGGTTTTGTACTTGTTTTTTCTGCCTTTTCCTTTTTAACTTCCTTCTTAGCCTGTTTACCTTTCATATGATCTCTTTTTTGTTGATTCGAGTGTATACTTATCTAGTTTTCGAATCGTTTGTAAGGTACAACTATATATCAATCTTTTCCGTTTTTAGGCATACTTTATTATGAATTAAGCATAACTTAATAAGTTGTTTTTAAGTGTAGTCAAATTTAGTCTTGTATAGATACAGTTACTCCTAACATGCAATGTATTTTGTTACCTATTATCAATCCTAAAAGTATAGTCTCTATTTCCTTTAAACAATCGGTAGATGTAAATGTAGCTATTATAGAAAACGAGACAGACACTTAATAAAGGAACCCATCGGATCAACTTCTTTTTCTGCAATTGCGAAGCCCATCGGTGTAGGGTGATCAGCTTCAAACTATAGTAGATAATGTATAGAGTCAAAGCACCCAAAAGGCTCCATAGCTGCATTGTGCAGCAGGCTATCATAATAATAAGTAGTAGCACTATTAATAGACTAAATTGAATAAATCCACCTAAACGAGAACCAAATATATGCCCCCCTTTTAGGTATGGAATCGTTGAATTGCGTGAAGCCTTCATCTCTTTCCACGTTTTAAAACGATCAAATGGGATCTGTTCCACAATACTTTCTGAAGATAACTCCACAAAGGTGTTCCTTTTGTTAGCGACACTATTAATAAACAGATCATCTTCACCAGCTTGCAGATTCAACGTTTTAGCATACCCTTTTTGTTTAAAGAAGAGCTCTTTGCGGTAGGCTAAGTTTCTACCATTACCCATGTAAGGCGATTTTCGGATGGCAGCTGCCAAATATTCTATTCCAAAGTGTAGATTGTCTAGAGCTGCAATTCTTTGTTCGAACGAATTGGATACAGGATAGCTGCAAAAGCCCAATACAATATCAATACCAGGTACAAAGTTTCGAGCCATTGAAGCAATCCACTGCGTGCTGTTTGGGTGGCAGTTGGCATCGGTAAAGAGTAATACATCATACTTTGCTGCTTTTATACCAATTGTAAGGGCTAGTTTTTTTCTGCTGAGGTATTTTACACCTTCGGGTACAAAACTATGATATAAGTTTTTATGCTTTGCTTCGAAAGTTTGCAAAAGTTCGTAACTCTCGTCTGTAGATCCATCGTTGATAACAATAATTTCAAAGGTTGGATAATCTTGGGCAAGTAGCAAAGGGAGTGTTTTTTGTAGATTCTCAGATTCATTTTTAGCATAAATGATAACTGATACAGATGGCTTCTCCGTTGCATATGGTTTTTTTGCATCATCTTGATACTGCTTAATCGGAGCTGTGTAATAGATATAGGTATACACAAAATGAATAATAAAAAGCAAGGCGGTAGCGCCCCAAAGCCATATTTCTAATGGACTTAAATTTAAAAGCATTTCCATAACGTACTTTTTATTTTAGCGTGAAAGGGTAGAGGTTATTAAAAAATGGTTTTAGCAATCTATATCTTTAATATTATAGACTACTAAAACCATTATATTTATTTTATTATTTACAGCGTATCAGAATAATATGCTTTAGGAAGTTGGCGGCAGTTGTATTGCGAAGCCATAATCTCACCATAAGCACCAGCCGAACGTATCGCAATTAAATCGCCTCTATGTACTTTGTTGAGTTCAACCTCTTTGCCAAAGCAATCTGACGATTCGCATACAGGACCTACTACATCATACATCTCTACTGCCTCATCATTTGATATATTCTCAATCTGATGATAAGCCTGATAAAGTGCAGGACGGATTAATTCTGTAAATCCAGCATCTAAGATAGCAAAACGTTTGCTTGATCCCTCTTTGACATACAGTACCTGAGAGATAAGCGATCCACATTGAGCCATGATAGAACGCCCTGGTTCAAAATGAACTTGTTGTGATGGGCGTAACTTTGCATGCTTATTAAAAATAGCAAAGTACGCTTGAAAGTCAGGAATTGCTTGACGATCAGGGTTGTGATAATCAATACCCAATCCACCGCCAAAGTTAATATGCTCAACAATCATTTGACGTTTGTACATACTTTCCTGAATCTCGTTTACACGAGTACAAAGGCTTTGGAATGAGCTTAAATCTGTAATCTGCGATCCGATATGAAAGTGTAGACCAACCAACTTAACATTTTTAAGTGTAGCAAATAGATCTAAAACACTCTCTAATTGGCATAGATTGATACCGAATTTATTCTCTTTCAGTCCTGTTGTAATGTAAGCGTGCGTGTTTGCATCCACCTCAGGGTTGATACGTAGCGCAACAGAAGCCACTTTACCTTTAGCCTCTGCCAATTCATTGATTACGGCTAACTCTGCAGCAGATTCAACATTGAAACTAAAGATATCACGATCCAAGCCAAGATTAATTTCCCAATCCGCCTTTCCTACACCAGCAAAAACGATTTTATTGGCAGGGAAACCAGCTTCGAGGCATGCTTTAATCTCGCCACCGCTTACGCAGTCGGCGCCAAAGCCATTTTCACGAATAATAGTAAGTATCTTCTGATTTGCATTTGCTTTAACAGCATAGTGCACATGATACCCATATTTACCAGCTTCGCTTTTTACCAACTCCAACGTGCTTCGCAACAAGTCGGTATTATAGTAGTAAAACGGTGTTTGCAATGTTTTGAATTTCTCGATTGGGAATATTCCTTTCATAAGTTCTGTTTTGTTGTTATTATTTGTTGTTGAATAATACGTTACTCAACGACTGAAGAGCATTCTTTTTGTCTTGAGCACGGATAAGGAATGATACATTGTAGTTACTACCTCCATAAGAGATCATACGTACAGGAATATCTTTCATTGCGTTTAGGATATGCGCTTCAAATCCAACATTTTCCCACTCCATATCACCTACTACGCAGATGATAACCATCTCTTCGTCTACCGATACAGTACCATATTTTTTCAAATCATTTACAATCTCATCTAAATGTTTGCTGTTATCAATCGTTACAGACATGCCAACTTCTGAAGTTGTAACCATATCAATAGGTGTTTGATAGCTTTCAAATATTTCAAACACTTTGCGTAAGAACCCATAAGCAAGCAGCATACGACCCGATTTGATCTTGATCGAAATGATATTATCTTTAGCAGCTACAGCTTTGATTGTACCTTTTTCTGTAGCGTTAGAGATTAACGTACCAGGAGCTTCAGGCTGCATGGTGTTAAGTAGGCGCACAGGAATATTGTTCAATTTAGCAGGAAGGATACAGGTTGGGTGAAGAATCTTAGCACCAAAATAGGCCAGTTCTGCAGCTTCTTCAAAATGTAAACCTCTTACTGGAGATGTTTTTTCAACAACACGTGGGTCGTTGTTATGCATTCCATCAATATCTGTCCAGATTTGAATTTCAGAAGCATTGATAGCAGCTCCAATTAACGAAGCGCTGTAATCGCTACCGCCACGTTGCAAGTTGTCTACCTCTCCGTATGCATTAAGGCAGATATATCCTTGTGTAATAAATAGCGTTGTATCTGTATATTTAGCAAGTAGTGTTGCTAATTTTTCTTTGATATATGCAGGGTCTGGTTCAGCATTTTTATCAGTACGCATATATTCAAGCGCAGGAAGTAGGATAGAGGCAACACCTGTTTCGTTCAGGTATAGATTCATCATACCTGTCGAGAGTAATTCGCCTTGTGCTAATACTACTTTTTCTTCGAACAGTGTAAATAGGTCTTTTGTGAAAGAACGAATGTAATCAAACACACTATTTACAAGTTCTGTAGCTTGTTGTTTATATGATTCAGTGCTATAAAGCTCCTCGATGGTTGCATAATATTTCTGCCCCAACTGGTTAATAACTTCATTGGCACCATCCGAATTCTTTTTGTAAAGATAATCTGATATTTCAACTAACGAGTTTGTTGTACCAGACATGGCCGATAATACCACAATGTTTTTTTTACCATCACAGATTAGTTTTGCAACTTCTTTTATTCTTGCAGCCGATCCTACAGATGTTCCCCCAAACTTTAAAACTTTCATTTGCTAATTGTATATTAAATTGTTATCTATCTAATGTTTAAACTGTACAAAAGTACGAATATTTTATTTATATTGATAATGATTGAAACTGTTAATATGCTTCTTTTCGTATTTCTACATTAGAAAGTATTTCATTTTCACATTTCACAATCCTTCCTGGATAATTATGTACAAGCGTGTAGTTATGCGTACTCATCATAACAGACGTCCCCGTTAGACATATTTCGTGTAGCAGTTGTACAATCTGTCCACTTGTTTCGGGATCTAAATTCCCCGTAGGCTCATCTGCTAAAATAAGCTTTGGGTTGTTTAATAGTGCCCGAGCAATTACGATACGCTGCTGCTCTCCACCAGATAGCTCGTGAGGCATTTTGTACCCTTTGCTTTGCATGCCTACTTGTGTTAGCACACTTTCGATGCGTTGGTTTATCTCAGATTTCTTTTTCCAATCTGTAGCACGGAGTACAAACTCTAAGTTTTTGTTTACAGAGCGGTCTGTCAAAAGCTGAAAATCTTGAAACACGATACCTAACTTACGTCTTAAAAAAGGGATCTGTTTGGGCTTGATACGTCTAATATCGTACCCAAGCAATGCGCATTCACCCTCAAAAATTGGCATTTCGCAGTAAAGTGTTTTTAGTAGACTACTCTTTCCCGAGCCAACCTTACCTATAACATATACAAATTCGCCGCTATGCAATTCGAAACAAGCATCTTTCAATATTATATTCTCGTCTCTGCTAATCACTGCATGCTCTAATGATAAGAGTAGTGTATCGCTCATATTCTAATTCTTATTTGTTTATTCAGTTGTACAAAAATATCTATTTTAAAGAGATCCGCTTGTACGTTTGGTGTTAATTAATCTATCAACCCTTGTGACGCGATTTTAATTCGTTTGCCAACGTGTCTAAACGCATCCCTTTGCTTGTACAAAGTACGATAAGGTGATATATTAAATCCGATGCTTCGTAGATAAAGCCTTTTTCGGTACCATTGGTTGCTTCGATAACAGTTTCTACAGCCTCTTCGCCTACCTTTTGTGCCATGCGATTTACGCCAGAGTTAAATAGCGAAGTTGTGTATGAACCTTCGGGCATCTCTTTGTGGCGCGTGTCGATAAAGTCTTGTAACGACTTTAAAAAGAGCATTGGCTCTTCGTTTTTCTCATTAAAGCAAGTATCTGCACCTGTATGACATACCGGACCAACTGGGTTTACTTTGATTAGCAACGTATCGTTATCACAATCATCTGCAATCGTTACGATGTTTAAGAAATTTCCACTCTGCTCACCCTTTACCCATAGGCGGTTTTTGGTGCGGCTGAAGAATGTTACTTTGCCTGTGGCTACAGATTGATTGTATGCCTCTTCGTTCATAAAGCCAAGCATCAATACTTTGCTTGTTGTATTATCTTGAATAATGGCAGGGATTAAACCATCCATTTTATTGAAATCTAGATTCATTGTAGTTTTATTTAATATCGTTTATAATCGTATGTTTATTTGCTGCTCAAACAGATACTGTTTAAGTTCGCTTATATTTATCTCACCAAAATGAAAAACACTTGCAGCCAGCGCAGCATCTGCCTTGCCGAGTGTGAATGTATCTTTGAAATGCTCTTTTGCGCCAGCACCACCAGAGGCGATGATTGGGATGTGTAGCAGATCGGCAAGCGAAGCCAGTGCATCGTTGGCATAACCTGTTTTTACACCATCGTGCGTCATGCTGGTGAATAGGATTTCTCCTGCACCTCGCTCTTGTGCCTCTTTAGCCCACTCGAAAAGGGTGCGCTCAGTTGGTACACGTCCGCCGTTGAGGTAGCAGTTCCATGCGCCATTTTCTAAGTTGGCATCTATGGCAACTACGCATACTTGTGTGCCAAAGTTTTGTGCAATCTCTTCGATTAACTTCGGATTGCGTAGGGCAGAAGAGTTGATCGAAACTTTATCAGCTCCGGCATTCAACAGTCTGTCTACATCTTTGAGTTCGTTAATTCCGCCCCCAACGGTAAATGGAATACTGATATTGGCAGCTACACGTTTTACCACTTCGGTAAATGTTTTGCGCCCTTCATGCGATGCGGTGATATCGAGGTACACCAATTCATCAGCACCAAGTTCGCTGTATTGTGTGCCGAGTTCGATGGGATCGCCAGCGTCTCGGAAGTTTACAAAATTAACGCCTTTAACGGTTTTGCCGTCTTTGATATCAAGGCATGGAATAATTCTTTTAGCAAGCATAACTGTTTGTTGTGTTATAGATGGCTTCGGTTTACATAAAACGAAGCAGATCGGTTAATTGAATTTTCCCTTCATAAATAGCCTTTCCAAAGATTACGGCAGGTATGCCAGCTTCTTGCAACTGTTCAATATCTTCGATGCAGCTCACGCCACCACTTGCAATTAGATGAATACCTGGTACTTCGTGACGAATCTCTTTATATAAATCTGTGGCAGCTCCTTGAAGCATACCATCTTTGCTGATATCTGTACAGATTACTTGTCTGATTCCTTTAGCGTGATATGCTTGTATAAATGGGATTAGCTCTTCAGTTGTGGTCTCTTCCCATCCACTGATTGCAATCTTTCCATCTTTAGCATCTGCTCCTAAGATGATTTTGTTGTTACCAAATTTCTCAATCCACGAAGCAAACAGATCGGGTTGTTTCACGGCAATGCTTCCACCCGTAACCATCTGCGCACCGCTTTCAAAAGCGATTTCGAGATCGCCTTCGTGCTTTAGTCCACCACCAAAATCAATAATTAGCGAAGTTCTGGTTGCTATACGCTCCAGTACTCTGTAGTTTACAATGTGTCCAGCACGTGCACCATCTAAATCTACTACGTGCAGACGGGTGATGCCGTGATCTTGAAACATCTTAGCCACTTCGAGTGGATCTTCGTTGTATATAATTTTACTGTTATAATCTCCTTGCGTAAGTCTTACACACTTTCCATCAATTAAATCAATGGCGGGAATGAGTTCTATCATAATGATTCTATAGTTTTAAAAAGTTTGAAAGAATAGCTTCGCCCACTGAGCCACTCTTTTCGGGGTGAAACTGTGTTGCATAAAAATTATCTTTGCACAATGCTGCACTGAAAGGCTGTATGTAATCTGTTGTTGCTACAGTATGTGCATTAACAGGTACATAGTAACTGTGTACGAAGTAGACAAATTTATCAAGCTGTTCGGCAGTGAAAAGTTCGCTTTTGAGGTCGGAGATTGTATTCCATCCCATATGTGGGATTTTATCTTCGTGTCGTTGGGCGATAAACTGCTTCACTTCGGTATCGAATATGCCTAAGCAATCTACGTTACCCTCTTCAGAATGGTTGCAAAGCAGTTGCATTCCTAAACAGATTCCGAGTACGGGCTGTTTGAGCGATGGAATCAAGAGGTCGAGCCCCGTTTCACGCAAATGTTGCATGGTAGTACCTGCTTCTCCTACACCAGGAAATATAACTTTATCAGCCTGACGCAGTAGCGTAGGGTCCGATGTAACTGTAGCAGTAACCCCGAGACGCTTTAGCGCATAATCAACCGAATAGATATTTCCGGCATTGTATTTTATAATAGCAACATTCATCCTATAAGCAAATTTATGGTTATAACTTGATAACGTTAGCAAAAATAGCAATTTATCACTTAATAATGCGATTTTGATTAAAAAAGTTTACAGATAAGATGTTTTTGTGATAATTAGTATTGCTAGTTTAGGCTCGAATGTGTGTGCTTGTAGAGCTGCCTCGACAACCCTCTAGGGGTTTTTTTTCAATTCCTCTATCACTCTATCACTATCTTTTTGTAATATGCTTAAGAATAGGTGTTTGTAGAATTCTGTTAACATTTCTTCTATCACTTTACTATCACTTCTCTATCACTTTACTATCACTCGTGTATCACTTCTTGGTTTAAGTTGTTTTTCTTTTGATTGAATGTGTGTTTTGGATGCTTCTTTTTTTTTGAATAAAGTATTTATAAATAGCCAATTAGTACTAGTCTATTTTAGAAAAGATACGATGCAATTGTTTCTGACACCCGGGTGGTACACCCACTTACACCCGGGTCTCAAGGCGTTGACACCCGGGTGTAAGAGGGGTTGACACCCGGGTGTCAGAAAGATTCAGATATAGGGCGCTTCTGTTTTGTATAGCGTGCGCAGCAATTTAAGTAGTAGCTTTGTTGAGGTGTTACACTTTTCATATATACTAAATGAGGTAGAGAGACTGAAATAATTAAGCATACGGTTTATCTTTTAACTGTCGATGTGGCAATAGAAAGTTTGATATTCTTTTTTTTTCGTAGCTTTACAACCTTTCAAGCATCTGCTTCTAAACCGAACACTAACAATATAATGGTATGATTGAATTGCTATTGATTTTTCTTATTATTCTATCGATAATAATTTACAGCAAAGTAGCTGATGGGTTTAGTAAAAACAGTTCTGAAATAAAGGAGCTGAAGAACCAAATAGACGCGATCCTTAAAAACAAGGAGTGCACTATCACTGCGGATACTGCTGTAGTTGAAGAGCCGAAAACGGAAATCGTTAAAGAGGCAGAAAGTGAACCTGTCAAAATAGATAAGCCTTTGGTTGTTGCCGAAAAGCCATCTTACTTTGAAACTAGAAAAGAGGTGGATTGGAATAGACCAGTAGTCTTAGCAAAAGAGGCTATCCCAGAAACAGAGGTTTCAGTCGAAGCAGAAGAGCCGATTGCCCCAACCGAACAACCAACGAAAAAGAATCGTAACTACGAAAAGATTATCGGTGGCAACTTATTTGGTAAAATAGGTATCATTGTGTTTGTTATTGGTATTGGTCTGTTTGTAAAATACGCAATATCAGAAAATTGGATTAGTGAAATAGCGCGTACCGTGTTAGGCTTCTTCGTTGGCTCGGCATTACTGTTTGTATCAGAACGTTTACACAAAAAATACCGTACATTCAGTTCATTATTGGCTGGGGGTGCATTTGCAGTGTTCTATCTTATCATTGCAATTGCATTTCATTACTATCAACTATTCTCTCAACCTGTTGCATTTGTACTATTGGTTGGTGTAACGGTGTTTATGTCTATACTTTCTGTTTTGTATGATAGGCGTGAGTTGGCAGCCATCTCTTTGGTTGGAGGATTTCTTGCGCCTTTTTTAGTGAGTAGTGGTGATGGTAGTTACATTACGTTATTTACCTACATAGCGATCCTAAATATAGGCATGTTTGGATTGTCGATATACAAAAAATGGTCCGAATTGGTTGTTATCTCCTTTGCCTTTACCTATTGTATTATGGGGCTTTATCTATTTAATAGCGATCTGATAATGAATGATAGCAGCGTTGACTATGCAACTGAATTTAGTAATCTATTGCTGTTTGCCACGCTGTTTTATTTTATATTTTTGCTTCCGATCATGCATGTGCTTAAAAATAGCAGTCAGAAAATTAATAGGATATTACTCTCCGTAGTTATAAGCAATAACTTTATTTATTTAGGATTAGGGGTTTTATTTCTTCAACACATGTCGCTTTCGTTTAAAGCAGTCGGACTGCTTTCGTTGTTTATTGCACTGGTCAATCTCTCTTTAGCATATTTTTTACGCAAACGACAACAAGAGAAAACGCTACTTACCTATGCCATAATCGGTTTGGTGCTAACGTTTGTATCCGTAACTGTACCACTTCAGCTCGATGGGCATTATATTACGCTGTTTTGGGCATCGGAGATGGTGCTGTTGCTTTGGCTTTATATTAAGTCTCGCATGCGTATTTATGAATCGGCATCACTTATTTTGTTGTTGCTTACGCTTGTATCCTATTTAATTGACATTTCTTATTCAATAGAAGGATATTATACTAATTTGCCAATCTTCTTGAATACGGTGTTTATTACCAATATTTACACAGGGTTAATGTCGGGTGTGTTTGCCTATTTGTTGGCAAGTAAGCGCGAGCAGTTTCTAACTACGCGTTACCTACGGTATAAGCCTTGGAATGCTATTATGACGGTTTCGTCGGCTATTATACTCTATTATACGTTTGTTGCCGAATTCTATATGCATTTAAAGCCAGAGGTAGTTGCCGAAAAAACAGTTTTACTCTTTAGTGTAGTCTCTATATTGGGATTGTCTGTTTTGGCTCGCAAACGTTTCCCTATTACAGCCCATTTAAAACTTTATGCACTAGCTATGGGTGTGAGTGTTTTGCTATTGATTGTAAATAGCTTAAACGTCTCACCATATTATACCACATTATTTAATCTCCTTGGGTGGGTGATGGTGGCAGTAGTGGTGGCTACTTTATACTATATAAGTAGGATGTATTATTGTATTCAGGGTGTTACACGTGGTTTTACGATCTATCTCAATGTGATTGCATCTCTTGCTCTTGTTGCTTTATTTTACTCTTTTCTGCAACAAATGGAGATTAAAAATGAGTTCGGGACAGGTCTTTCTATCGCTTTAGCTGTGGCAGGATTTGTTCAAATGGGACTGGGTATGCGTTTAAATATTAAACTACTACGCATTATCAGTTTTGTTACATTTGGGATTGTTTTAGTTAAACTCCTTCTAATAGACTTATGGGCAATGGCTACGATCGGAAAGATTATCGTATTTGTGCTCTTAGGATTAATGTTACTCGTACTTTCATTCTTCTATCAGAAGAAAAAAGATGTATTATATAAAAATGATGATGATGAAAAATAAACTTTTAATGTTGTTCTTGTTTCTCCTTATCATAGGAGAAGCAGTAGCGCAACCCACCCATCGGGCTACATTGCAACCTGTTGAGGCTGCTGGTTTTTATGCAATTGATCTATCTGCTCTGATGCTTGGTATTGCTGCGCCAGATAAAAGAGATATGCGTATTCAATCCGATTCGGGCGAAGATATTCCATGGCTTCTGCAAGAGTCGGTAGAACAACAGTATGTAAATGAGGTTACTCCTTTTCAAATCGAAATAGCCTCCACCACGCATCAAACAGATCTATTGATAGCGGCAAATAAAGCACCGATCGCTTCGTTTAGTATCTTGATAAAGAATGCCGAAGTTTATAAAAAGGCAACTTTACTAGGTAGCGACGATGCTGAGAAATGGTTTGCCGTAAAAGAGAAGGTTCAATTAACGAATGCAGGTAAAGCAGATAAAACAGAAGTGCTTTTGCATTTAGATTTTCCATTGTCAGACTATGCATATTATAAATTGTCGATAAACGATTCGCTTTCAGCACCGCTGAATATAGTCAAAGTGGTAACGCTTAAACAAGAATACACGTACAAGCAGAACTTAATGGAGATTCCCCTTCAAAATTATTCAATCACGAAGGATGGTAAACGGACAGTGATAACAGCAGTGTTCCCTTTCAAATACGAAATATCAGATATCTCGTTTTACATCTCTTCTCCAACCTATTTCAATAGAACATTGCAAAGGGGGAAATCGAAATATTCAATTGGTACACTCTCTTCTGCCGATAAAGCAACAGGGGATAATGCATTGCAGATTGCCCATACACACTATACAGATACGTTGAGTCTCTCCATATACAATGGAGACGATCAACCATTATCTATAGATTCGATCAAAGTATACACACATAAAGCATATATTGTTGCGCCGCTCAAAGCTGGTGTATCCTATACGTTGACTTTTGGCGATACAGCGCGCGCTTATCCTCAATACGATCTATCTTTCGCAACACAACTAAGCGATAGTATTCCGCACATAGCAGCAACCAATATAGAAGCGTTTCCTACGCAGACTGCCGAACCAGAAAACCGCTGGTTAGCCTTATTGAAAGCGTATGGTATATGGATTATTATCGGCTTCGTGATTGTTCAAATTTTATATATGGTGCGAAAGATGTTGTAAGATTGTGCGCCTTTTCTTGAAAAGATATCTTTATTTTAATAGATACTATTGTATTCCTTATCACTCATTTAGAGGGTTAAGGGATACAATAGTATCTATTCTTTTTTATACGGAAGACTGAATCCTAAATAATCTCAATCTGACTACGTCCGTTTGTTGTTTTAACCACTTTGATTTGTGTTGTTATGCGTTCGGTCATCTCTGCTACGTGAGAGATAACACCGATTTTGCGCCCTTGCGATTGCAGTCTTTCGAGTGCATCCATGGCAATGCGTAGGGTTTCGATGTCGAGGGAGCCGAAGCCTTCGTCGATAAAGAGAGATTCTACCTTCATTCGGTTAGAGGATAGCGAGGATAGCCCCAGTGCTAAAGCCAGTGATATTAAGAAAGACTCGCCACCAGAGAGGGAGTGTACGGTGCGAATATCGCCTAGCATATCTAAATCAACTACTTGTAGTGCCAATGTATTGGGGATACGTTGTAGCTGATACCGTTTAGATAGTTCGTGCAGATGTCTGTTTGCGTAGCTGAGGAGTGCTTCGAGTGTGTATCCTTGTGCTAGAATTTTAAATTTACCACCATCGGCAGATCCGAGTAGGTCGTTTAGTTTCTTCCAGTTTTCGGATAAAGTTTGTTTGGCTTTGAGTTCCTCTTCGAATGTTTTAATGCGCTCTTTGCCTTTTGTATGGTTCGAGATTGCTACATCTATAAAGGCGCTACGGTTTCCCTTCTCCTTTAATGCTGCGACTGAATCTGCTACGTGTTGATTGAGTTCAGCTTTTGATTCTCCTTCTAACGGTTTTACTTCTAACGCGTGATGTTTCTTTAGATTGCTGGTACGCTCTTGCAGTGTAGCAGCAATGGCAGTTTGTTGCTCTCGCATGTCAGCCAATGCTTTGCGTTCACTTACCAACCAGTGTGTATCTTTAGCGAGTAGTTGGGTGAGCTGCTCGTATGTAATTGTTTCCGTTTGCGCTGCTATCCATGCTGTGATATGGGTGTCAAGGTTTTTGCATTCAGATACAAGTTTCTCAATTGCTGTTGTAAGCTGATTGATTGCACCACTGTATGTTGCTTGTTGGTCAGTTGCTTTTTGCCACTGTTCGGCGCTTTTTTTAATTGATTCGAGCTGAATATCTCGTTGTTTAACGAATGTATCTTCAACTAAATCGGCTGCTTTACCTTGTAGTAGGGTTGCTCTTTCTGCTTTTAATTCGTTGTATACAAGGGCTGCTTTTTGATTCTTTGCAGTTTGCGTTGCAAGCATTTTCACGCACTCCTCTTGGTTCGATTGTGTAGCAGTAAGGCTAGCGTTTAGGTTGCCTATTTTCTGTTTTACCTCTGTGAGTGTGTTGGTGTTGAGGTTCCATTCTTTAGCAAATTTATTCAGGCGTTTGGCTAAGTTACCCTGTTCAAACTCCGATCGCCATTGGGGTATGGGGGTTAAGTAGCCATCTAATTTAAGCAAAGCTTCGTTGCTTGACTGTGTGTAGCTTTCTATTAGTGCCTTTACACGTATGATTTCGTTTTTATAAGCGTCGTTTAGCTTTGTTACACGCTCAATCTGTTCAAGGTTGGCTGCTTTTTCTTTTTCAAGCGCCTTCTCTTCCAAGCTTTCGGCGATGATATGCTGAAAGGGGTGATCTAAACTACCGCAAACAGGGCAGGGCGTTTGTTCTGTAAGCTGCGCACGTAATGAGATAAGTTCAGTAGGGAGAATCTTATTTAATCGTTCGGACTCTTGTGTTAGGTTTGCCAACTGTGTCTGACTTGCTTCGAGTGCCTTTTGCGCATGCGCTTCGGTTGTTTTGCTCTGCACTAACTGTTTTTGTGCAGCAGTTACATCGTCGAGTAGATTTGTAATTAGGTCGATACGTGTAACAATCGAAGCATAGGTGTTACATTGCGCAAACCATTGCGTTAATTGCGTCTCTGTTTTATTATTGTCTGCTATTGCTTTGACAGTAACAACGATTGCTTGTTCTACTTTTGATAGGTTGTTTGTAGCCTGTTGCAGCTCTTTTTCTGCGCTTGTTGCATTGCTTTTAGCATCTACTAAACGAACATCTACTATGCGCGCCTTTTTTACTTGCGGTTCGACCGTTGCATACGCTTGGGTGTGCTGCTCCAATGTTGCTTGATGCGTTTGTAGTTGCGTGCTGGCTTGTTGTATCAGCAGGGCATTTGTATTTTGTTCGGCTTGTAGCTTGATTCGTTTAGCGTTATTTTCTGCTTGTTGTTTGGTGGCATGCTTTAGTTCGTTGAACGTATCTCTAATTTCTTGTACACGTTCGATCTGTTTCATGTACAGAGCACGTGGTTGTGCAGCTTCAAGTGTAGCTTCGATCTCTTTTGTTGAGGTTTCGGCTTGTTCGATGGATGTAGAGAGGAGTTCAAAGTCTGTAATCCATTTTATCTGCGTGTTGCGTGTCGCTACTATTTGGTTTAATGTTTCGACAGCTGATAGAATCTCTTGCTTCTCGGTGGCGAATGCTGTGAGCTGTTCGTCGGTGAGTAGTTCGATGTTTTGAATGCGCTCTTGTAGCAAGTTTAACTCTTGTTCCGCTATTTTATTCTGCTCGTATATAGCTGCGGAGATACGTGAGTAGATCTCTGTCCCGGTTAATTTCTCCAATAGTTCTGCCTTTTCCTTTTGTGTAGCTTTCAAGAAGGTTGCAAAATCACCTTGTGCCAAGAGTACAGCACGGGTAAACTGATCGAATGTGAGTCCGATTAGTTCAACAATTTTAGCCAAGAGTTCGGTTTTTCGTCCTTGTACCTCTGTGTTTGTAGTTAGGTTGGTAAGTTTAAACTCTGCAGCTTGCAACGAGCCTTCTATTTTATCCCTCGAACGTCTCACTGCCCAGTGTGAGCGGAACACCTCGCCACCGAGCGAACGGAAGTCAACTTCGGCATACCCATTACTTGTCCCTTTTCGGAGTATGGTACGGCTATCTTTTTGGTTGATTGTTTTTTTATTTACATCAGCCACTTGAATATTGTTTTCCGATGTATGATTGGTGCGGGGTGTATTGTCGAACAGTGCCAGACAGAGCGTATCTAGTAGGGTAGACTTTCCAGAACCTGTGCTTCCTGTAATTGCAAAAATACCAGCAGACTTTAACGGTTCTACTGTGAAATCTATTTCAAATGCTCCTGCCAACGAGGCAAGGTTTTTACCTCTTATAGCTAATATTTTCATTTTTCTAATCCTTGAATTACGTGAAGCAGTAATTTACTCATCTCTTCGGGCATCTCATTGCCACTGTATTTACGTTTAAAAATAGCTGTAGCCATCTCCAATGGGTTGATTGTTTGCAGCGCCTCGTATGTGATTACACTTTCGTTCTCCATCTGCTGTGCAGCTGTGGAGGTGATGCGTGCCAATCGTACCGCTTTGTTTTGGAGTGCATGTTCGATTTGATGGCGTAAAGAGGGTTCGGGTTCAGTAATCAATACTTTGATCTCTAGGTAGGGTGATGTCTGATCGATTGCGCCCTCGGGTAGCTGTTCGATTGCTTCCAATACGGATTCCAATGGTTGAGGTGTGCGCGGAATGCTTAACAGTTTTACGGGTGTATCAAAAATACGCTGTTCAATATCAGTACCCTTTTCTGTAATCTCAACGATAGTAATCCCTTGTTTATTATTTCGTTCGGCAAACGACATTGGGAGTGGTGCGCCCGAATAGCGTATATGCTCTCGCCCCGATACCCTTTGCGCACGGTGCAGATGCCCCAATGCAGTATAAGCAATTGCAGGGTTAAATGCTTCTGGAGAGATTGCTTCAATTCCGCCAATGATGGTGCGTTCCGAACGATCATTCTCGGAAATCTCCGACCCTGTAGCCTGTAAGTGCCCCATAGCAATAATAGGCTGCTGCTGGTCGGGGAGTGCTTCGAAAAGCGTTGTGTACATCTTTTGTACCCCCTCGGCATATGTTTCTGCTGTGGGATAATCCCCTTGTCTGAGGTATGGTACAGCCAAGCAGTAGCCACCTTTAGTGAGTGGGATAATAAGGTTGTTCCAATCTATTTCGCCTGTTTCGGTACGTTTAATTACACCCCGAATGGAGATATTCATCTCTTCGAGTAGGGGCGAAGGTGCTTCAAGTCGTGCAGCAGAGTCGTGATTACCTGCTATGATGATGATCTGTAGGTTTTTATTTGCAGCAGTTACCTCTCGCAAGAAGCGGTAATATACTTTTTGCGCTTCGGCAGCAGGGTTTGGGCTGTCAAACAGATCTCCAGCAATCAGTAATAGATCAACGTCCTCTTGTTTAATTACTGTTTGTAGCCAGCTTAAAAACTGAAGATGCTCTAGCTTACGGTCATATTCATAAAATGTTTGACCGATATGCCAATCTGCCGTATGTACTATTTTCATTGGGTTTGTTCTTTTGTTTTGTCGAAAGTGATATGTAGCATAACCAACTCAGAGCGTGTGCCAATTCGGTAGGGTGGACCTGCCGAGCCAATACCACACGAAACATAATATTGAGAATCTCCCTTACGGTAACTACCATAAGCACATTCGAATGCATTGTTAATTAAGATTGTATAGGGCCAAAGTTGTCCGCCATGTGTGTGTCCGTGCAGGGCTAAATCACCTTTATTCATCGCTGTTTCTGCCAGCGACTCGGGTTGATGCTCAATGATAATGCTTGGTTTGTTTGGATCGAGCGGATGCATAAGCTCTTGCAGTGGAGCACGCATATAATTTACCAGATCATCACGCCCAATTAAATAAAATGAACTGTCTGCCAAAGCAACTACCGAATCACTAAGCAACATAAGCCCCGACTTTTCGATCCAACGTCTTTTGGCTTCTATATTGGCACGATATTCGTGATTTCCATTTACGGCATATACACCCATAGGGGCATGCAGTTGTTGCAATACCTCTTCGACTTTTCCTTTTTCGGCATAAAGTACCTCATAGTCGATAATATCACCGACAAAAACAACGAGGTCGGGATTTTGTGCATTGCAGAGCTTAACAAACTTCTCCACATACTTACGTGTAATCACCTCTCCGATATGGGTATCACTCATCATGGCAATGGTAACACTATCAAGTTTTCCACCATCTTTGGGGATGTTTATGTACACATGCTTTACAATCGGATTGGCTACATTGTTGTAGGCATGTACCATTAGCGTAGATACAGCTACAGCAATTGTTAAGAATAAAATACCTTTTGTAGCTTTGTAATGTGTTGTAATATACTGAGGCAACCACGGTTTGCGTTTATTACTCAATCTTATTAGCTCGATCACAACCATTGGCATCATGATATAGATACACGAAAAGAACCATGTATTGCATATCATTTGAATTTGTACCAGCATATCATTCGGAATATGATCGCTAAAAATATATCCGATCAAGAATATGATAAGCTCTATTGCACAAAGTAGTACATAAATTAAGCGGCTCCATTTATTAGGTAATGCCTGCTGTCCCCGATAAGCAATGTAGGGGGTTAAGAGTAATTGTGCGATGATAGATTGAAGAAAAACTTTCATGAACTACCTGTTGATGATTAATTAAATGTGAGATTAAATACAACAAATTCGGAACGTGTACCAATGCGAAAGGGAGGTCCCCAAAGTGATAACCCTGACGAAACATAAATATTTGTATCATCGGTGCTTTGTAATCCGTAACTAACCTCAAAAAGTTGATCTACAAGGAGCGAAACAGGCCATATCTGCCCTTTGTGTGTATGTCCGCTAAACTGAAAATCTACTTTGTGCTGCTTAGCCGCCGCAAGATCTTTCGGTTGATGATCGAGTAGGAGTATCGGCTTGTTCGGGTCGATGCCTTGCATCAAACTTGTTAACGATTTGCGATTATGTTGGCTTGCATCGTCTCTACCGATTATCTGAATTCCGTTTGATAATGTATGTACAGCATCTTGTAGGAGCTGAATGGATGTCTCTTTTACGAATTTCTTGGATGCTTCAACACCACTGATATATTCGTGATTACCCAGCACAAAGTATGTACCTAAAGGTGCTTTTAATTGATTAAGCTCTTGTTGCATATTTTGTAGATATACAGGATATAGATCATTGTCGATCAAATCTCCCGATATAAGTATAAGATCGGGTTTTAGTTCATTAATCTGCTTAACATAGGCATCTAGTTGCGCTTTATTCGTTCCATAACCGAGGTGCACATCGCTAATACCAACCACTTTAATTGTTTTTTTGCTGCCCTCAATTGTTTTATTGATCGCAATATCTACGACCGTCTCTTTCGGGTTGCTATATTGGTAGTAACCAATGGATAGGAGTAGTGCCGTAAGCGCATAACCGCTATATTGTTGTAGCTGTATGGTGCGTGTTTGTTTTGAGGTAGCATAAAATGTGCGTCGTCTACTCTTCCGCTGTTTAAATAGGCGTTTAAACAAGCTCGCAATATCAATTACACCATTCCATAGTACAAGGTAAAGCGTTACGACCATCCACCCTGTACCCAAAAGATGTAACCAATGCCCAGTTAATGCATCGACCCCATTATTGCGCAAGATTAATTGCGTGAATATAAGCAATGGCATCCCTGCAAATAGTGCTATATAGAGTGCTTTTCCTGCTTTAGCATACGAAGCAGCCAACCGCCAGCCACGTGCAAAAACATAGGAAGAGCCTAAAAGATAAATCGTGAGGAAAACTATAAAGAAAAGTATCATATTATATGCTGTTTGAGGCAAAGATAAGCAACTAAGCGTTATTAGACAAAAAAAACGCTGCCAAGCATTTTATAAAAATACTTGGCAGCGTTATAAAGATTGTTATCATTATTTTATTTTGATTGAAGGTAATCATTCATTGCAGCAGCAGCTTTGCGTCCGTCTCCCATCGCTAGGATAACCGTTGCACCACCACGTACAATATCACCACCTGCAAATACATCTGGAAGCGCACTTTGCATGCTCTCTTCGTTTACGATGATTGTGCCCCATCTTGTAACTTCAAGCCCTTGGAAAGCTCTTGGTATAAGTGGGTTTGGCGAAACACCTACACTTACAATAACCTCGTCAATGTCGAGTGTTTCAATTGCACCTTCAATAGCGATTGGTCTGCGGCGTCCCGAAGCATCGGCTTCACCTAGTTCCATCTTTTGAAGTTTCATTTGTACTACACGTCCTCTTTCGTTTCCGATATATTCGATTGGGTTGTGTAGGGTAAGGAATTCGATTCCCTCCTCTTTCGCATGTTTCACCTCTTCGAGGCGAGCAGGCATCTCTTCTTCGCTACGGCGGTATACAATAATGGCACGTTCGGCACCCAAGCGGCGTGCTGTACGTACAGAGTCCATTGCTGTGTTACCTCCACCAATTACGGCTACGTTTTTACCTTGTAAAACAGGGGTGTCTGTTTCAGGGTTTGCAGCATCCATAAGGTTTACGCGCGTTAAGTATTCGTTGCTCGACATTACACCAATTAGGTTTTCGCCTGGGATATCCATAAAGTTCGGAAGTCCCGCTCCACTAGCTGCAAAGATACCTTTGTAACCATCTGTGTGCATATCTTCGTAAGAAATTGTTTTACCAATGATGCAGTTAAGTACAAACTTAACACCCATCAGACGGAGTGCTTCAATCTCTACATCTACAATGTGATTCGGCAAACGGAATTCAGGGATACCATATTTCAATACACCACCAATTTCGTGCAGTGCTTCAAATACAGTAACATCGTATCCACGCTTCACCATATCTCCAGCAAAAGAGAGTCCGGCAGGTCCAGAACCTACTACTGCAATTTTAATACCATTGCTTGCTGCTACCTCGGGTACAGATATATTTCCGCTTTCGCGTTCAAAATCTGCAGCAAAGCGTTCAAGGTTTCCAATGCCTACAGCCTCTTTTTTTAGTTTAAGGGTGTAGATACAGCGTGATTCGCACTGTTTTTCTTGCGGACAAACACGTCCGCAAACAGCAGGAAGTGCGCTTGTCTCTTTCAGTGTACGTGCAGCTTCAAGAAACTCGCCACGCTCAATATTTTTAATAAATGTAGGGATGTTGATGCTAACAGGGCAACCCTCCATACAGGTAGGGTTCGGGCAGTCGAGGCAACGTTTTGCCTCTTGCTGCGCTTGCTCGGCAGTAAGTCCGGTGTTAACCTCTTCTTTATTGTGACTGCGGTATGTTGCATCCAACTCATTCATGTGTACACGAGGGATATCGGTACGCTCTTTATTTTTCATCGACTTGCGTAGAGTCTCTCTCCAAGGTTCGCTACGCAATGCTGCAATTTGTTCTTCTTTTGTCATGATAATAATCGTAAAAGGGAATAGTTAGTCTTTTTTCTCAATCTCTTTGTAAGCACCAAGGCGTAGAATCATCTCATCAAAATCAACTTGATGTGCATCAAACTCAGGACCATCTACGCAAACAAACTTAGTTTTTCCACCTACAGTAATACGACAAGCGCCACACATACCTGTACCATCTACCATAATCGTGTTAAGTGATGCAACGGTAGGTATCTCATATTTCTTGGTTAAAAGAGAAACGAACTTCATCATAATAGCCGGACCGATCGTTACACACATATCTACCTTTTCACGGTTGATAACGCTTTCTACACCGTTTGTTACGAGTCCTTTTGTACCATACGTACCATCATCTGTCATTACAATCACCTCGTCGGCATTTGCTTTCATCTGATTTTCTAAAATAACAAGATCTTTACTACGTGCAGCCAATACCACGATTACGCGATTACCAGCCTTGTGCAGTGCTTCTACAATCGGAAGAAGTGGCGCTACACCTACACCACCACCAGCACACACAACGGTACCAAAGTTTTCGATGTGCGTAGCCTCACCTAGAGGACCTACTAGATCTGTAATATAATCACCTTCGTTTAGCGCACAAAGTTTTTTAGATGAACCACCCACTGTTTGTATAACCAGTGTGATTGTACCTTTAACAGTGTCGGCAGCAGCAATAGTAAGCGGAATACGCTCTCCTGTTTTGCCTACTTTAACCATTACAAAGTGCCCAGCTTTGCGAGCGCGGGCAATAAGAGGTGCCTCGACCTCTAATTTAATTACATTCTCAGAAAAATGTTCTTTGCTTACAATTTTATTCATTACTTTCGCTAATATGTCAGTTTCTATTTATTCATTTCAAATATGTTGCAAAAGTACACTAAAAATGCGGATTAATAAATAAATTGACAAAATATGTGTTGATAACAGAACAAAATTATATTGTTTCTGCCTATCTAGGTCTGTTTTAGATATAATTATTATTTGTCGTATTGAGAGATTAAGTAGTAGTAGAAATAGCACATCTCTTTAAAGCTGGTATGGCTTAACCTTTCGATGTTTGTTTTTTTACTTTTAAGATCGCCATCACCAAGTTTTGCAGGTGTAAAACGATAGATATTTGGCGATAAATGTTGAAAATGATGCGAATTGGTTACACGCAATGTTAATCCAGGCATGATGGAGGTATTCGGAAATACGCCCTCAATACTTTTAACCAGTTGGCGATACCCTTTTGATTCGGTAGGCGAAGCAGCCGAAGGTTCGACCATTTCGATTGGTTTAATCGTAACATCGAATTTTTCGCAAATCTTTTTTAGATAGGTTTCTACCTCTTTGGTGCTACTATTGGGCAGTATACGAATGTCTACGCCTATTTTATTACATACTGGTGTTACTTTCTGATCGCTTGCTGTTGCATAATGCAGACAAACTAGTGGTGTGTT
The DNA here is from genome assembly GCA_947036995.1 of uncultured Parabacteroides sp. Taxonomy (GTDB): domain Bacteria; phylum Bacteroidota; class Bacteroidia; order Bacteroidales; family Tannerellaceae; genus CAMQTD01. The sequence goes on along the minus strand of CAMQTD010000023.1, from coordinate 975 downwards.
CGTTACAAATGGTTTAGCCTTTTTGTTCGTTTGCATTTCATCAAGAATTAAAGATTCAAATAATAACTTATTTGCGATAGCCAATCTATCCCAAAAGTTGACGTTATTGAGCATCATCTTCATCGAATTAAATACAGGTTCTGTTATGTGTATTTGCGTACCTGCTGCTTCTAATTCGTTTATTATTTGCCATACATTGAACGTTTCTTTATTGGGAGATGTTTTGTTTGCATCTCTAGCTTCAATGATAGCGCTGTATCTTCCCTTTTCGGAGATGCCAACTATGGATAAGTTATGGGGCGTAAGCTGTTCATCATTATATTCAGTACTAACATATCCGCCTTTGTCGTATATTGCATCAAATGTGATACCCTTGTATCTTAAGTAGGATGCAACTTTCTTGCTTCCCATCTTTCCACCAGATTCGTTATCATGCGTAAGCGTGAAATAAATATCACGTTGAGGCTGAAAATTCATTTGAATCAAGCTTTCGAGCACCTCTAACAGTGCGTAAAGCGAACTTTTGGTGTATTGTGCACCGTAGCCATGAATATATTCTTCGTTTTTAGCATTTGGATAGTTCGAATAGAGCTTTCTCAACTTATTTATCGCGCTTGTATCGGGTATTGTAGCTGCATATTTATAGTATGGAAGATCGTAGTTTTTTAAAAATAGGATAGGTTGAAGCGTGCTGTTGCTTCCTTTCCAACGATAGAGGAAAGAGAGTTTGTTGAGGCGCTTAATATTCATATTGGCATGGATTAATGGGAAATCGTGCCGTATAAGTTCAATAAATTGTTTGTACCGAGCTGTGTCTACCGTAGCGGGGTTAGCTTGGTTGGAAGTGTTGATTGCGATACCTTTAGATAATCGTTCGATTTGTTTACTGAAATCTTCTCGAAAGCTAACCTTTTTACTTGGTGTAATATGAGTTTCAATAGCACTTACAAATCGTGTTCGAAGTAAAATGACAGT
>CAMQTD010000022.1 GCA_947036995.1 uncultured Parabacteroides sp. | reverse complement strand
TTATATTGAGTGGGATGGGGAAGAGATGAGGCTGGAGGAGTTTGAGGGATAAAATCATGCTGAAACAGTAGGGGAGATTAGGCAAAAAGAGGGGGGTAGATTACAATATAATTGAATATATATTGTAATCTACCCCCCTCTTTTGTAACCAATTTATAAAACTACATTTTGAATTTTACAATTTCTGGATCTTCATGCGCCTCCTTCATTTTCTTACGCATCAATTTTATAATTTCTGGATGATCTTTAGCAAGATTAATTTGTTCTCTCGGATCTTTTGACAAATCAAAAAGCATCATTTCATCATTCCCTTTTTTAATATCTAAGATAAGACCTTTCCAATCATCAATGCGAATAGCTTTGGATCCACCAGCTTCAGGGTATTCCCAATACATATATTCGTGTTTAGACTGTTTTTTTCCTGTTAGTTCAGGAACAAGACTTATACCATCGGTTCTAGGTGTATTCACACCAGCAAGTTCACACATTGTAGGTAACATATCCCAAGAAGCAGTAACATGATTACTTACACTTGATTTTTTTATTTTATCACCCCATGCAACAATCATCGGAACACGAATACCACCTTCGCGAATAGAAGCCTTACCCCATTTAATTTCACTTTTAAAAGGTTTCGCACTATCGAAAAAAGGAGAATCTGATCCACCATTAAATGTTGGCCCATTATCGCTTGTGAAAATGATAATGGTGTTATCGTATAAATCTAACTCTTTTAGTTTTTTCACTAATCCACCAATTTGTTCATCCCAATAACTAACCATTGCAGCGTAGGTTGCACGTGGATATCTACAAGGAAAGTACCCTTTCTTACCATCATACGGTGCTTCATCACCAAATTTATCAACATAATATTGAACCCATTTTTCAGGAGCTTGTAATGGCACATGAGGTATAGGAGTTGTCCAAAACAGAAAAAAAGGATCTTGCTTGCTATCATCCACAAAATTTAAAATCTCGCGATACATTAAATCAGGACTATACTGTTTTTGAGTATATTTTGCATAGCTTGCTGGATCATTCGGATCATCATTTGGTCCAAGTTTAGTTCCAGGTGCTAGTAGTTTATTCTCTAAATACTCTCGTTGTTCATTTCTATACAGAAATGGAGGGTAATAAGTGTGCGCTTGACGCTGACAATTATAGCCATAAAAAAAATCAAATCCCACCTTATTAGGAGTACTTACCGAGCCAGGATAGCCTAATCCCCACTTACCAATACAAGCTGTTTTATATCCACCATCTTTTAAAAGCTTTGGAATTGTTATTGTACCCTCCTTTAAAGGATGTTGACCCTCAAGCCCTGCATCCTTCAGCATGGCCTCATGACTCCAAACATTTCCACGTTCAGAGACTTCGTCATTACCCCGAATGTATGCATGTCCACTGTGTAGTCCTGTTAGAGTTATACACCGTGAGGGGCCAGAAACAGCTGTTCCTGAATAATTTTGAGTAAATCTCATTCCATCCTTTGCTAATTGATCCACATGAGGTGTTTCAATTAACTTTTGCCCATAGCACCCTAATTCACTATATCCAAGATCATCAGCCAAAATATAAATTATATTTGGCTTTTGATTCTTTTTACTGCTTACATTTTTAGTAGCTAATGTAGGTAACGTTGATAATAGAGCTAGACTTAGTATAGAATATTGTCTTTTATTTGTTATACACATTTTGTAATGTTATTAATTTAAATTAGTTCCAATCTGGATTTTGTACAAGATTCGTATTCAATGACAAATCATTTAATGGTAGAGGAAATAGATAATATTGGTCTTTCCAACCTTTACCTTCGTCTTTAGGATTTATAAATCGTTTGACATATCCTTCTCCTGTTACTGGTTTAAAATTTCTGTCGACCAATTTGATTGCTTCCCATGCAGGAATAAGCTCTCCTTTTTTATTTTTATAATCAGATTGCTTAATGTATACGCCCATTTGATCTTGGTTTATAAACCATTCTCCTTTTTTCCATCGACGAATATCTTGAAAACCAAAACCGTCTCCCATTAATTCAACAATTCTTTCTCTTCTAATTTCCCATAAAATAGGATCAACAGATTTATCTCTTTTCGGGTCAAATCCATCATTAATTTGTGCAAGATCCATTGCAGCAACATCTACTCGACTACGTAATTTATTAATTGTTTTATTGGCAACATCTTGCGTAAACTTACCTGATTCAAACATTGCTTCTGCATAATTAAGCAATATTTCTTCAATGTAAAAGATTGGTTTGTCAGCAGTATTAATAGATGCCATATTACTATTTGTATCCCAAAGATTGTAATGTCTCCACATGTAGTATCCTGTTCGACAGCCCATTGGAGCTTGCCCCGGTCCATTTATGTTTGGAGAGGTCCAATTCATTGTACCAGACCAGTTAAATACAGGTAAGCGTTTAGATGTATTATTAGGTGAGATTTGTTTTAAAAGCTCTACATACTCTTCTGTATCGACATCGGCACTATACGTTGTATTGTTTTTACTACCGTTAGGAACAAAATCAAGACCAACACCATTGGTCATAAAAAATGGAGGAACAACCTGATATAAAAGACGATGATCTCTATTACGAAATTCATCGTACATTGTTTTATCTCCATCATATTTATCACTAGTTGAAACTGGTTTACCATCAGAACATAAATACATTTCTACTGTAGCCTTATGCATTTCATATTTACCAGATGATGTTCTTTCTGTGTGACCAACTCCATTCATCAAAATATCTTTGACATACTCTTTGTATAAAATCATTCCATTATACTTACTTAAATCTTCACTACATAACAGTTCGTCATAACTATCATTTACAGTAGGAAATGATTTAATTAATTCTTCAGAAGCAAGAATTGATGCTGCTAAAAATTTATCCCCATCTCCTAGTGCATGGTATTTTCTCCATGTTCCTTCAAAAAGACCAAATCTTGAAATAAGAGCTCTTATTACATTGACATTGATTGTATTGTTTCCATCGCCATTCTTTTTGATGTTTTTTTCTGCAAAAAGGAGTCTTTCTAAAACTTTATCTGAAACCTCTTTTCTTGGAGATCTTTTTCCATATATTAGATCAACATCATTTTCGCCAATCACTTTGTCTACCCATGGAACATCTCCAAATCTAGAAATCAACTCCATGTAATTGTACGAATGAAAAAAGTATCCAACGGCTCTCCAATGGTTTTTTTCTACTTCATTCATTTTCGAATCATCAATATTGTCTAACATAAGATTTACCTTACGAATAAAAGAGAAATTCCAACCTCCACCTGATGCTGGGGCTTGAGCAGTTTGGTTTCGAAATGTATTATTTTCTGTTGTTGAATAAGTAGATAGGTACCCAGCCATCCAATCACCTTTATACTTCCCTAAACCGTTCTCTACAAATTGCACAAAATTATTATTTGTAAAAACAGAATACAACGACCAAGTGTATGTTTTAAAATTTTCATATGTATTAAAAGCGGTACCTTCTGTCTGAGAATCTGTTGGATATTTTTCAAGAAAATCATCGTTACATGCTCCCAATAAAAGGGAGGTCATTACGACTATTATGTATATATATTTTTTCATGTGAGTTGATTTTATAGAGTTAAATTAATACCGAATGAATATGTACAATAGAAAGGATATCCCCAACTCAACCGTTCTGGATCATACCCTTTAGGCAGCTTGTCCCATGTAAAAAGATTTTCTGCAGAAAAAAAGATTTTAGCATTTGTAAATGTTGACTTTTTGATAATATTTGCGGGAATAGTATATCCTACAGTAACATTTTTAAGTCTTAGATAAGATGCATCTACTAAATATTTTGTTTGAATTCTATTGTTTGAACCAGCATTTTTACCTTCATCGTATAAGCGAGGAAATTCTGCATTTGGATTCATAGCATTCCAATTTCCATTTTCAGGATCCATAGGTTTCCAGAAGTCTAATTGATGAGAATATACAGTTCCGAATGAGCCGTATGAGAGAGGAAAGCGTAAATCACCACCAAGCCATGCATCTCTTTTTCCTGTTCCATGTAGAAAAATAGAAAGATCTATTCCTTTCCAACTAACACCAAGTGATGCTCCGTATTGATAACGAGCTGTTTCATTTCCTATTACAGTTTTGTCCCCTGGATCATCAACGTTATCTCTACCTCCATCAATCTGATTTACACTCCCCTGTTCCTCATCATCGCGAATATTTTTGTACATAATATCACCAGGTCTGATGTTACTGTTTCCCTTAATAGTAGTAATACCATCTTTAAGTTTCCAATTTCCATCTTGCCATCCATCTTGAAAATCAGCTATTGTATAATATCGATCTGTTGTATATCCCCATATTTCACCTAAAGCCATTCCTTCTCTATAACGTTTAGCATTTTGAGCACTATTTCTATCATAAAATAGACCTGCATTATTCTCATATTTTGTTATTTTAGATTCTGCATCAAATATATTGAACCCAACATTATAACCCCAGTCTCCAATATGATCTCTCCATGTGAATGCTAACTCCCATCCTTGAGTACGTAAGTCTGCTGCATTTTGTTTTGGAGCTGACGTTCCAACGATACTCGGAAATTCAGCTCCAGGCATTAACATACCTTTCGTATCTCTTTGATACCATGCGAAAGTAGATGTTAATCGACTATTAAATGCTGCAAAATCAAATCCAAGATCTAATGTTTCTACGATTTCCCATGTAAAATCACTTCTCACCAATCCTGGAGAATTTAACGTCATAGGTCGTTTATTATTTTGAATCCAATCAGACTGTTTTGTCGACATAATAGGAGTGAATGCATATTCAGCAATCGCTTGATTTCCGACCTGACCCCATGACCCTCTTAGTTTGAAATCATCAAGCCACTCTCTGCTCCATTCCATCCATTGTTCTTCTCCAACTCTCCAACCAGCAGAGAATGAAGGGAAAAATCCAAAACGATTAGTTGTCGGGAATTTAGAAGACCCATCATAACGACCATTTAATTCCAATAAGTATTTGCCAAGATAATCATAGTTTAAGCGAAAAAAACCACTGCGAATTGAATATTCTTTATAACCATCACCTGTTTGAATTTCACCCGTTGCACCACTAATTGACGGCATATCAGGATTAATCAAATCATCGCGTAGTACATACAATGTTTCCCATTTTCGTGACTCTTGAGAGTACCCAGTCATTAATTTAAAATTATGAGTATCTTTTATACTTTTACTATAAGTTGCAAACACATTAAGTGCGCTGTAATTTGTTTCACTTTTATCTTGTCTGTATCTTCCTGAAGAGGGGTTATCTGAATAAAGCAATCCCATCTGAGTATTAGTCATTTGAAATGGGCTACTATAATACTTTTTATTCCTATTATTTTTGTCAAATGTATATTCTAACACAGCTTCTAATCCATCAAGAGGCTTAATTGATGTCCGAGAAAAGATTCTAGGATTTTCATCTGTATATTTGACAGGGTCTTTTTGAAGCAAATAATTTGCGGGAGTATTAACTAAGTATTCAGGTCCATCAATATCACTACTTAACGGCATACTACCCTCGGGGTAAAATGCAGCAAATGCGGTCCTGTAAATAGCCCCATCAGACTCTACGTATGAACGGTTACCTCTTGCATAACGAATGTCTACTGATTGATTAAGCCATGAGGTTATATCAGCACTTATATACGAACTTACACTTAAACGTTCATAATTATCTTTATTGGTAATTAATATACCTTCATTATCTGTATAACCTAAGGACATACGATATGTTATTTTTTCACTACCTCCACTTGCTGAGATATTATGAGTCTGCTGAAATCCGTAATTATCTAGAATCGCTCCTTGTGGATCCGTGTCTTTTAGATAATAATATTTTTGTTCTCCCTCAGGTATATATCTTCCACTTGATGGATAAGCTGAAGGGTTCGAATTATAATCTTTAACATATCCGATCCAATCGGATAGATTTTGACCTTCTGCAAAATATTGACCATCATTGTCCCATGCTAAATGTGTTTCAAGAATATCTAACACTGATGCTTGTTCAGGTCTGTTTACTGCTTTAGCAAAGCCAAAATTATTGTTGTAGTTTAATTGCAAACGACTGTTCTTTTTTGCTTTCTTTGTTGTAATTAAAACGACTCCAAAAGCACCTCTAGCACCATAAATTGCAGCTGAAGCTGCATCTTTTAACACAGAAACGGATTCAATATCTTCTGGATTAATAAGATCGATCTGTGCAGGAACATTATCTACTAAAATTAAAGGACTTCCCCCATTGATTGAAGTTACACCACGAATATTGAACGATTTACCTTGACCGGGAACAGATCCTCCAGAAATAACTAGTCCAGGAATTGTTCCTTGAAGTGCTGCTCCAACATTTGTAACAGGTCGATCTCCTAATGTTTTTTTCATATCAACTACAGATACAGATCCTGTTAGATTTACTTTTTTCTGTACTCCATATCCAACAACAACAACTTCGTCCATTAATTGTAAATCTTCTTTCAGTATAACTGAAAGATTGGATTTATCCTTTATTGTTAATCTTTGTGACAAATATCCAACATATGAAATATTTAGAATATCCCCTTTAGATGCATTTAGAATAAAGTTTCCATCAATATCACTTATTGTTCCATTACTTGTTCCTTGTATTATAATATTAGCCCCTATAATAGGTTCATTATACATATCCACAATTTTACCAATTATCTTTTTATTTTCTGCAATGGTATTTGCTAGTGTTTTATTATGCGCTGTCACTGTAGTTAAGATAATATCCTTGTCTACTACCTTATAAGCTACATTTGTGGACTCAAATATTTGATCCAACACGACATAAACATCTTTGTCTTGCGTATTAATAGAAACTTTGCGTCCTACATCAACAAGTTTTCCATTATAGAAAAAATTAAATTCCGATTGATTCTCTATTCTCTCCAAAATATCTGCAACCGTCTGATTCGTTATCTGTAATGAAATAGATGTTGATTGCGCATAAGAAGAAGAAGCATAAGTTAATCCGATGGATAAACATAGAGATAAACAAGTTAACTTCATTTTATTTACTAATTTAAAAGGTAATCGTTCTGGAAAAACACTCCAAACGAATTGGTTGTAATAATCTTTTGTCATACTTTTGTGATTGATTTAAGTTCAAAAAATAATTCTTAATGTGATTTCTTTAAAGTCAATTAGAGATAATTTTAATACGGGAATATACTGGTAATATATTTCCGTATTTTTTATCTATAGACTGTTTACATGTTAATTGAACTTCATAGGCTAATTTCGTTTATTAATTTGTTTTTCTTCTCCATAATTTCACCGTGCTTTGCTTTACACCATTACTATCATCGGTAGTTATTTGGTTTATCTGAGAATCAATATTAGACGATATTTTCAAGTAATTAAGTATCTGAAATAGTTGTTTGTTTTCGAATGTTCCCGTAAAAGTATATGTATTAATGATGGAATTTCTTACATCGAATTCAACATTATAATAATGGGATAATTTACGAAGCACCTCAGGCAGTGGTGTCTGTTTAAATATTAAGCGCCCCTCAGTCCAACCTATTTCACTTTCTGTATCAACTACTTGTATTATCAATTCATTATTTAATAGATTGTAGCTTGCTTTTTCGGAAGGAACTAATTGCTGATCTTTATATTCACCCGATTTAGTTTGTAGCTCTAAATTTACAGAACCATCAACCAGCGTAGTGTGTATTGTTTCTTCATCAGCAAATGCTTGTATATTAAATGCCGTACCTAAAACTCTTACGCGCATCTTATCATCATTTACACTTACAATAAAAGGTTTATCGGGATTGTGTGAAACATCAAAATATGCCTCTCCAGTCAGTCTGACTCTACGCTCATTTTTGTCGTAAGGCAAAGGATAAGTCAGTTTAGAGCCTGAATTTAAATGTGCTACAGTTCCATCAGGTAAATTAAATTGGGTACGCATACCAGCACTCGCTTCAATCGTAATTTCTTGCGCCAGAAGTTCAACTTGCTCCTCGCTAAAAAATAACATAGTTGCAGATGTTATGATCACTCCCGCTATAAAGGCTGCAATTCTCGAAAGATGCAGAGTCCATGAAATAGACTTACTTCTTTTTACTCTTTGCTGTAACTTTTTAAATGCTTGTTCTGAATCTCTTGATAAAATTCGATTCTTTGTTTGTTGAGCATAATGAATACGTGCGGTTTGCAATAAGACGTGTTCATTTTCTTCGTCTTGCTGTAACCACACTTCCACACGATTTTTATCTACCGTATTTATAGAGCCTTTGATATAGCTCAATAATAGAGTAGCGTCTATTTCGTTTATAGGTTTATTTGTTATACTTTTCATTTTTTATTACTTTATACATATACGACAATCTTAAAGAGTCGTACCCTAAACATAATTATGTATTTTTTTTGTTTTACTTGATAAATGATTACTTTTGTCCAAAGATCTATAACCAATGGAGGATAAATGTTTATTTAAAAGAATGCAAGATGGTGATGAGAAAGCTTTCAAAAAGTTGTTTCTGAAGTACTATGCTTCTTTGTGTGAATATGCCTCTCAGTATATTAGAGATACGGAAGCGGAGGAATTAGTTGAAGATTTAATGCTGTTTCTTTGGGAGAATAGAGGTGAAATCGTTATTACAACGGCTATTAAATCTTATCTATTTATAGCTACTAAGAATCGTTGTTTAAATGCGATAAAGAAAAACATATACCATGAACAAGTACATTCATTAATATATGAGAAGTTAAAAGATCAGTTTGAAGACCCCGACTACTACATCGTGAACGAGCTATCAAATAAAATAGAGATCGCAATAGCAAAACTTCCTGAAAAATATAGAGAGACTTTTGAGTTAAGTCGGTTTGGAGAACAAACGAATGCAGAGATAGCCAAACAACTGGATGTATCCATCAAAACTGTTGAATATAGAATCACACAATCATTAAAGTTCTTACGAGTTGAATTAAAAGAATACATAACGTGCTTACTATTTCTTATTTGATATTCATTCATCAAACAAAAAAAGGGGAGAATATCACTGCTGATACCCTCCCCTTTTCATATATTATGTACGCTGATTATCCTAAGATTTCCATTGTATCTGAAGCAATCAAGAACTCTTCGTCTGTTGGAATAACAACCACTGTAACTTTAGAATCTGGAGCACTGATGATCATCTCTTTTCCACGCATACCATGATTAAGCTCTGTATTGAACTTGATGCCCATGTATTCCATATTTTTACATACTTCGTTACGTGTAGCCCATTGGTTTTCACCAACACCACCTGTAAATACAAGAATATCTAGACCGCCTAATGCTGCTGCATAAGCACCAATATATTTCTTAATACGGTAATCGTATACATTCATTGTCATGATTGCACGTTTATCACCATCGGCAATACCATCTTCGATATCACGCATATCAGAAGAGATACCTGACAAACCTACAACACCACTTTGTGTATTGATCAAATTAGATAAACCTGCAGCATCCAATTTCTCTTTATCCATGATAAATGACAATGCACCTGCATCAACATCACCACAACGTGTTCCCATCAATAAACCTTCTACTGGAGTTAATCCCATAGTTGTATCAATTGATTTACCATCTTTAATTGCAGCTAACGATCCACCGTTACCGATGTGAGCTGTAATAATTTTTTGCTCTTCGTAAGGTACACCTAAGAATTCGCATGCACGCTTAGATACAAAGCGGTGGCTTGTTCCGTGGAAACCGTAACGACGGATACCATATTTCTTATATAAGCTATATGGAAGACCATACATATAAGCATAATCTGGCATTGTTTGGTGGAATGCTGTATCAAATACACCTACTTGACGAATACCTGGAATCAATGCACTCATAGCACGGATACCTTTCAAGTTTGGTGGATTGTGAAGTGGAGCTAAATCAATACACTCAACCATTTTACCAATTACTTCGTTCGTGATCTCAACACTACTACTAAATGCCTCTCCACCGTGTACTACACGATGACCTACTGCTTGAATCTCTTCCAAAGATTTGATACAACCGTAGTTATCACTTGTTAGTATGCTCAAGATAAATTCAATAGCAGCATTGTGCTCTGGCATCTCTTTTTCAAGAACTATTTTCTCTCCACTTGGCAATACAAACTTAAGGAATGAACCTGGCAAGCCTAATTTCTCAACGCCACCTTGTCCCATTACCTCTTCTGTCGCCATGTCGTACAATTTGTACTTAACAGACGAACTTCCGCAATTTAATACTAAAATGATCATATAATGATGTATTTGTTTGTTTTATTAATTAGATTCAGCAGCAGCTTTCAAGCCAATCGCTTGATTTGCTGTAATTGCAACCATATTGTAAATATCTTCAACAGAGCATCCACGAGATAAATCGTTTACTGGAGCAGCCATTCCTTGAAGAATTGGACCTACAGCCTCTGCACCTGCAAGACGTTGAACTAATTTATATGCAATATTACCCACCTCTAATGTTGGGAATACCAATACGTTTGCAATACCTGCAACAGTAGAACCTGGCGCTTTTTGATCAGCAACCGAAGCAATAATAGCAGCATCTGCTTGTAATTCACCATCAATGCTTAACGATGGATCCATCTCCTTCGCTAAACGAGTAGCTTCAATTACTTTATCAACCATATCATGCTTAGCACTTCCGTTTGTTGAGAAGCTCAACATGGCTACACGTGGCTCACTACCTACGATAGAACGTGTTGTTTGTGCTGTAGAGATAGCAATCTGTGCAAGCTCTGGAGCAGTAGGATTAGGCATTACTGCACAATCTGCAAATACCAATACACCATTGTCACCAAAACTCTTGTCATCTAAAAACATAAGGAAAGCTCCTGAAACGCAGCTAATACCTGGGGCTGTTTTTACAATCTGCAATGCTGGACGAAGTACATTACCTGTCGTATTTTGCGCGCCTGCAATTTCACCATCAGCATCACCATTTTTAATCATCAAACAAGCTAGATACAATGGGTTTTCAGCCAATTCTGTTGCTTGCTCAATTGTCATTCCTTTCTTTTTGCGAAGTTCGCAAAGAAGGTTTGCATATACTTCTTTCTTTTCATTATCCAAAGGATCAACGATCGTAGCCAAATGGATGTGATCAAGACCAAAGTTCTCAGCTAAAAGCTCTATTTCTTGCTTGTTTCCAATCAAAATAATTTCTGCGATACCGTCTGCTAGTAGACGATCTGCAGCTTTAAGAGTTCTTACTTCAGTTCCTTCAGGAAGAACGATGCGCTGTTTGTTTGCTTTCGCACGCGCAATGATGTTGTGCATTAAATCCATAATGGGAGTATTTTTATATTGTAAGTATGTTTTCAAAATTCTTTTGACGCTACAAAAGTAGGCAAAAATGCAATATGGAGGTTACAATATGGTAGACATAATTGTATGTTAAGTTGTCACTTTCAGAACATTTAACAATATTTTTCACCAAGTATCAGAAGAAAGAAGCTCTTGCAACTCGTCTGCTGTTACATTGATTTGAAGTTTACCTTTATGTGCTACCGATATTTTTCCAGTCTCTTCACTCACAATTACAATTTTTGCATCTGTTTCTTGAGACATCCCCAAAGCTGAGCGATGACGTAACCCCAAATCTTTCGGCAAATCAGTGTTATGCGCTACAGGCAATATACAACCAGCTGCTTTAATTTTATTATCGGCTATAATCATGGCTCCATCATGTAAAGGGCTATTCTTGAAAAATATATTTTCGATCAAGCGGGCATTCACATCTGCATTAAACATTTCACCTGTATGTTCATAGATTGTCAAGTTTATTTGTTGCTGAATAACCACAAGTGCACCCGTTTTCTTTCGAGACATATTCATGCACGAAAGCACTAAAGGCGCAATGTATTGTCGTTCGTTCGTTTCCGTATTTTTCTTGGTAAAGATATCACCTAAGAATTTCCATCCTCGATGAGACCCCAAAGCTAATAAAAAACGGCGAATCTCATCTTGAAAAAGCACAATTAACACAATAAATCCCACACTGATGAGTTTATCCAAAATTGCACCCATCAAACGCATCTCAAGAACTTGCGAAATCAGTACCCATACCACAACAAACGACACCACACCACTAAAAATAGCGATCGTGCCTGAGGCTTTCATTAGCTTATAGGTTTGATATAAGAAAAAAGCCACCAAAAGAATATCAATTGCATCTTTAACGCCAAAATCTATCCACATAAAACGTTTCTATTTATTTAAGTTTAGTCACTATCTTAACTACATCGGCAGCAGCCTTCACATCATGTACTCTCAAAAACGAAGCTCCTTGAAGCAATGCATAAGTATGTAATGCTGTAGTACCAGCAAGAGAATCTTCGGGCGTTGCATCCAATAGTTGGTACACCATCCGCTTGCGAGAAACGCCTACAAGTAAGGGCAAATCAAAAAGATCAAACGCCTTAAGCTGTTTCATCAATTCATAATTCTGATCCAACGTTTTACTGAAGCCAAAACCTGGATCCAGTATAATATCTTTAACACCCAACAAACGCAATGCGCGCACTTTACGAGAAAAGTAAAGAATTATCTCCTCCATCATATTTTCGTAATCGGTATGCTGTTGCATGGTTTGAGGTGTACCTTTAAGATGCATCATGCAATAAGGAACACCCAAATCGGCAATGGTTCGAAACATAGCTGCATCCATCTCGCCGGCTGCAATATCATTAATCAAGGCTACACCATACTGTTCAACACTCTGACGTGCAATACTAGCCCTAAAGGTATCTACCGATATAGGTATCTGAGGGTAATGCTTCATGAGTATCTCCAGCGCCAATCGAAGGCGATTCATCTCCTCAACAACCGAAACATCTACTGCATTAGGACGTGAAGAGTAACCTCCAACATCAATCAAATCACCACCTTCATTGATAATTTGCTCAATCCGATTATGAATATCATGCTCGGTTTGTTTCCTACTATTGGCATAAAATGAATCAGGTGTCACATTGAGTATCCCCATAACCATCGGTCTCGAAATACGCACCAACGATCCATTTAGGTTTAATGTATTATTTATCATATTATATACTATATCATTTGTAACAAACTAATGCGTACAAATGTACTGAAATAATATAATTAGCATTACTTTTGAAGCTGAAATAAACTCATAAAGAGATAAAGGTTATGTTAATTGAACAACTTCATGCACTTTTTTTACGTCATCCCGAGGTTACTACAGATAGTAGGAATTGCCCCAAAGGAAGTCTATTCTTCGCCCTTAAGGGTGATAATTTTGATGGTAATCGCTATGCACAAAAGGCGTTGGAGTCTGGCTGTGCCTATGCTATTATAGATAATCCTGATTATATTCAAGGAGAACAGACTATTTTGGTCGAAAATGTACTTGTAGCACTGCAAAAGCTAGCACAGTTTCACCGCGCTACATGCGCAATACCTGTTATAGGAATTACGGGGACAAACGGAAAAACAACAACAAAAGAGCTTTTAGCTGCCGTATTATCTACTGAGTTGAATGTATTATATACCGAAGGAAATTTAAACAATCACATTGGTGTCCCGCTTACATTACTTCGATTAAATGCAGCGCATCAAATTGCAATAATCGAAATGGGGGCTAGCAAACCTGGTGATATTACAGAATTAGTTACCATTGCACAACCAACATTTGGGTTAATTACCAACATAGGAAAAGCACACCTCGAAGGATTTGGTTCTTTCGAAGGGGTTATTGCTACTAAAGGCGAATTATTCGATTACCTACGTCAAATGAATGGTATTGCGTTTGTTCGTCAAGAAAATAGTATTCTTCTAAAGTTGGCACAAGGCATTCAACAAATAAATTACGGTACGACTGTTAATATTGATATTACTGGAAATATTGTAAACGAACAAGCGTCGCTTCTTTCATTTCAGTGGCAAGATAAAAACAATGCGCTTAATCAAGTTGCAACACACCTAATCGGTGGATACAATTTAGAAAATGCACTTGCTGCTATTGCAATTGGTTGTTATTTTAATATTACCCCAAAGCATATAAACCAAGCATTATCAGATTATACACCAAAAAACAATCGTTCGCAACTAACAATCACCCCAAATAATACACTGATTGTTGATGCATATAATGCCAACCCAAGTAGTATGAAGGTAGCATTAGATAACTTCGCATCCCTTCAAGCATCCCCCAAAGCTATTATACTTGGTGATATGCGCGAATTGGGCGAAGCTAGCGCAAGCGAACATCAGACTATAGTCGAGCTAATCAAAGCAGCAAACTATGACCTCGTATTATTGTGCGGAAAACAATTTACGCAAACACCATCCCCCTATGCTGCATTCGAAACGGTAGAATCTTTAATTCAGTATTTGACGCAAAATAGATTGCAAGGATATCACATCCTTATTAAAGGATCAAGAGGAATACAGCTTGAAAAGGTATTACCACTACTATAATATAGTAATGCAAAAAGAGTTCTGAAACAACAATCTGTTTCAGAACTCTTTATAATTAAACACACAAAACTATTCTAGTTGAAATTATTATATCACATACCCATTAACATAAGCAGTCCAAGCCATTGTTCCACAAGCGATGGTTAAGATTAAGCCTACCATCCAAAGGATAAACAGCGTCCATTTACCCGTTTTATTAATTGGTTTGAGGTCAAATATACGCCCTACAATAGCATATAATGCTCCACCTACAGGCACTCCTAATAATAGGAAACAGCCAATTCCTGCAAACAGAACTAAAGAGCGTGCATCAGAAGTAAATAACATGTAGTCGTAGTTTTGTACCCACGGCATAAGATTATTCAAAAATGAAACGCCTCCAAATAACATCGCAAATGTTATAACTAAAAACACAAAGAACGTAATAAGTAAAATTGGAGCTAAGATTATAGCCAAGAAAACAAAGATCATTTTAATCAAAACTCCCATTATCTGAACAAACAGATCCGCAAACTTTTGAATTACGCTTCTGGGTTTATCTGAAGCAACATAATTATTTACCCCTTCTGTTACCTTTTCGAATCCGTTGGTTACTGTTTTGCCTATATTTTCGAGTGTTACACTCTCTCCTCGCATTTCTAAACGCTCTGTTGCTGTTTGAGCAATTGGAATTACAATCCATAGAACAATATAAACAGGTATTAAAACTATTTGCGTAAAGAACAATAATATAAGCAACCCTATTCGTATGGCGGTAGCATCCCAGCCCATATAGGCTGCAAAACCTGATGCCAGACCTCCTATTATTTTATCATCTGGATTTCTAAATAATTTCTTCTTTGTTGTAGTTGCTTCCGCTTGACCCTTAAAAGAATCTTTGGCTTCGAAAGGTTCTTCCGCATTTTCTTTTGCAGCTTCTTCTTCACCAAATATCTCTTCTGGTTTACCCATGCGTGTGATGATATTTTCTACAATATTAATATCAATCACCGCATATCCTAATCTTATTTTCTCACTAAATAATTCTGATATACGCAATTCAAAATCATTCATAATCTCTTCGGAACCTGCCTCTTTCTTAAAATGGCTTCTTAGATTAGATAGATACTGATCTAATAGCTGGTAGGCATCCTCATCTATGTTATAAACGGTACCGCCTAAATTTACAGTAAGTGTTTTTTTCATCTTATCTTGAGTTATATATTTTTAATATGTGTTATTGTATTCGTCAGCTCAAGCCACGAGTTTTCTAACTCTCCGAGAAATAGTTCTCCTTCGGCTGTAAGTTGATAATATTTGCGGGGAGGTCCCTGCGTTGACTCTATCCATTGATAACCGAGTAACCCACTATTTTTCAAGCGCGTTAAAAGGGGGTACAATGTTCCTTCAACTACAATCAGTTTCCCGTCTTGTAGTTTGGATATGATATCAGAGGTATAGGCTGGCTCTTTACGAAGCAACAGCAAAATACAATATTCTAATATACCCTTTCTCATTTGAGACTTTACATTTTCTGCATTCATTTGTATCTTATTTACATTGCAAATATATAGTTTAAATTAGTACTATGCAATACACACTACTGTTAAATATGCAATAGCACCTATTATTTAACTAAATCTCCCCCTATTTATTGCACAAAAGTGCGCAAAATGAGTAAAATCAAGCAGTGCCTTGTAATAATATTAAATAAAAGTGTACATTTGCGACATCAATTCAAAAATAAGAATCATGGTATACTACCACTATGCTGAGTTAGTTCATCGTCAAGCTGAGAAGTATGGCACACATACAGCTCTAAAACACAAAGACGAGGCTACAGGAAAATGGCTTAAAATTTCTTGGCAGAGTTTCTCTGACAAAGTTATGCTTACAGCCGAGGCAATGGCTGAGTTTGGAACAGAAGTTCAAGAAAATATTGGAGTTTATTCTCAGAATATGCCACAGTGTTTATATACAGATTTTGGCGCTTATGCCAATCGTGCAGTCCCAATTCCATTGTATGCAACCAGTGCCCCTGCACAGGTAGAGTACATTGTAAAAGATGCCTGTATTCGTACACTTTTTGTGGGAGAGCAATTTCAGTACAACAATGCATACATTGCTCAAAAGAATTGTCCAACACTTGAACGCATCATCATTTTTGATCCGCAAGTAAAACTCAATCCTGAAGATAAAACATCGGTATTTTTTGATGATTTCCTTCGCTTGGGCGACAATGCCTTGGCAGAAAGTCGTGTAAAAGTTCGCATCAATGAAGCGAAAAAAGATGATTTAGCTACAATTATATATACTTCTGGAACAACAGGCGAACCTAAAGGGGTTATGCTGCATCACTCCAATTTCTTGGAGGCTATGCGCATACACGATGTTCGATTGATTAGTATAACGGAGAAAGACACCTCAATGTCTTTTCTTCCGCTTACACATATCTTTGAGAAAGCATGGTCGTACTATTGCATTCATAGAGGTACTAAATTAGCCATCAATAAAAATCCTAAGGATATACAGAAAACAATCAAAGAGATTAAACCAACTGTGATGTGTAATGTACCTCGCTTTTGGGAAAAGGTCTATGCTGGTGTAAATGATAAAATAAGCTCTTCGTCTCCTTTTATGCAATCTGTATTTAAAGATGCAATTCAAACAGGAACAGAGTATACTTTCAACTATCAGCGTAAGGGACTTAAAGCTCCACTTTGTTTAAGTTTAAAATATAAGTTTTACAACAGAACCATATTTAATATTCTTAAAACAGCGCTTGGTATTGAAAAAGGAAGACTCTTCCCTTGTGCTGGTGCTCCACTATCTGATGATGTAAATCGCTTTTTACGTGCCGTGAATATCCCAATCACATACGGATACGGTTTAAGTGAGACAACTGCAACCGTTAGCTTTTTCCCTGAAAAAGGATACGAGTTTGGTTCTATCGGAATACTTATGCCTGATGTAGAGATTAAAATTGGTGAGAACAGTGAAATTCTGCTTAGAGGAAAAACTGTTACTGCTGGATATTACAAAAAACCGCTAGAGAACGAAAAGTCATTTATTGATGGATGGTTCCGTACAGGTGATGCAGGACGTTACGAAAACGGTGTACTTTATTTCACTGAACGCATCAAAGACTTATACAAGACATCAAACGGTAAATATATCGCACCACAAGCCATTGAACTTACACTCAGTGGAGACAAATACATCGAACAGGTAGCCGTTATTGGTGACGAACGTAAATTTGTTAGTGCCCTAATTGTACCAAACTATCCCGTGATAGAAGCTTATGCTGCCAAAAATGGTATTACCTATAGCTCTCGAGAAGAGTTAATAGCCAATGGAGACATTATTAAACTGATCGAATCGCGTATCGAAGAGCTTCAAAAGCACTTAGCATCGTTCGAAAAGATTAAACGATTCAGCATACTAGCAAAGCCATTCACAATGGAAAGCAGAGAACTTACCGACACGCTAAAACTGCGTCGTAAAGTTATTGGTGCAAATTATAAAGAGCAAATTGAAGCAATGTACTCTTTCTGATATTAAAAAAAATAACGTATAAATATAAATAGACAATCTTATGATTACATCAGACCAACTACACAATGTGTTGGAGCGCGATTTGGCGTTGAGGGGGTACCTTTGACATTGATGCCAAAATTATCCAATTAGAAGAAGAAGAGTTACGTACGCAAGACCCTGTTTTTTGGGAAGATGCAAAACGTGCCGAAGCACAAATGAAAGTAGTGAAAGAACTGAAAAAATGGATTCAGCTCTACAACGAAGTGCACAGCGAAGCACAAGAGTTAGCACTTGCTTACGAGTATGTAAAAGAGGAGATACTAACAGAAGAGGAGTTAGACGAAATGTACGCTTCGGCAATGAACTTAGTGGAAACACTTGAGTTCAGAAACATGCTTCGACAAGAAGCTGACCAACTTGGTTGCGTACTTAAAATCAACTCTGGAGCCGGTGGTACAGAAAGTCAAGACTGGGCATCGATGCTTATGCGTATGTATATCCGCTGGGCAGAATCCAATAAATATAAAGTCACCATCTCAAACTTGCAAGAGGGAGACGAGGCAGGAATCAAAACCGTAACGATGCAGATCGAGGGAGACTATTCATATGGTTACCTGAAAGGTGAGAACGGTGTACACCGCTTGGTGCGTGTTTCTCCTTACAATGCTCAAGGTAAACGCATGACTTCGTTCGCTTCGGTATTTGCTACGCCACTGGTAGATGACACGATAGAGATCGACATCAACCCTGCAGACTACACGTGGGACACATTCCGTTCGGGTGGTGCAGGTGGACAGAACGTAAATAAGGTAGAAACAGGTGTACGTATCCGTTACAACTACCGTGATCCTGATACAGGCGAAACGCGTGAGATCTTAATTGAGAATACCGAAAGTCGCTCACAGGGAGATAACCGCGACAATGCCATGCGCTTACTTCGCTCTATGCTTTACGATATGGCGTTACAAAAACGCCTTGCCGAACAACAAAAAGTAGAAAGCAATAAGAAGAAAATCGAATGGGGATCACAAATTCGTAGTTACGTGTTTGACGACCGTAGAGTGAAAGATCATCGAACCAATTTCCAAACATCAGACGTTAACGGCGTGATGGATGGTAAGATCGATGGCTTTATCCGTTCCTATTTAATGGAGTTTGCAGGAGATAAAAGCGAAGAAAAGTAACTTTTTCGCTAAAAAACTTGCACAGTCCAAAAAAAAGCTGTAATATTGCATCCGATTTCAGATACATCGTGTCTGAATAGGTCCTATAGCTCAGTTGGTTAGAGCACCTGACTCATAATCAGGGTGTCCATGGTTCAAGCCCATGTGGGACCACACTTACAATCAAGCACTTACATTCATTTGTAAGTGCTTTTTTTATTTCATTAGGTTTACATCTCGATCGCTCAATATTTAATGATTGTAAAACCGCTCCCCCTACACACAGCGCATACTACATTTTATTGTATATTTGCTTCATGAAACAAGACAGCAAAAACATCGCATCCAAAATTATCATCGCCTATATACTGCTTGCATTTGTTGCACTGGTTTCTGTTGTTTATGTATATGATATTGTAAAGCAATTCGCCAATGAAGTACCCGAAGAACGGATGATTCAAAAAAAGAATTTCCATATCACACAAACCTTCTCCCTTCTTTATGCCAATGAAGCGCAAGGGCAAATCATTGGCATGAATATGCAAGACTACAACCGCTATAATAAAACCCTAAATAAAGCCGAGGCACAAATTGACTCACTGCAATTAATGCTTTCCGATTCACTACAAATACTTAAGATAGACACCATCAAAAGACTTATTACACGTAAAAAATACAATACGAAACAATTAATCAAAAGCAGCAAAGAGGCAAGTACAGAACAACTTTATCAAAAAAACATAGAGCAACTTATAGCTATTCAAGACACCCTTGCTCAAAAAGCATCTAGCCAAGAGATTAATATAAAACAAAGAATCGAAACCACACAAGACACCCTTGTTGTTAAGAAAGAAAACAAAGGATTTTTTAAACGTTTAGCATCTGCCTTTAACCCGTCTGATAGTGATAGTACAACTGTTGTAAACATCACACAGCAGATACATAACGACACCATTCTTCAAAAAACAAACCCCTCAGACACAATTATACGCTTACTGCAGAATATTCAAACAAACGTAGCATACGAACGTAAGGTATTGGATCTGTCGTTGATGCAGAAAGCAAATAACCTACGTTACAACAACAGTCTAATAAATCAAAAGATCAACCAGCTCTTACGCGAAATAGAGCAAGAAGCAGTGGATACATCCATGCAACGAACGAAAGAGAATCAACTACGCTTCAATCACTTTATAGACCGACTGCTAAAAATTGGACTTTTGGCACTCCTTATTGCACTGTTTTCTCTTTTCATTATCATCAAAGACCTTGCACGGAGCAATTACTATAAAAAGCAGCTTATGCAATCGAAGCTTCAAACAGAAACATTGATGGCACACCGTGAACAGGTAATGCTTACGATCTCTCACGACATACGCACACCGCTCTCTTCCATTATGGGATATGTTGAGTTGATCCAAAACCTAAACCCACAGCCGCGCGAGCAGTACTACCTCGCCAATATGCAAAGTTCGGCTACTCATATACTCTCGTTGGCGAATGATCTATTAGATTATCATCGCTTAGAGGCTAATAAGGTGGAAGTAAACAGTATTACATTCGATCTTGAGAAGCTTGTATCAGAGATTGTGATAAGTTTCGAACCGCTTGCTAAGGCTAAAAGGCTTGAGATTAAACAAGAGAGGAATGGACTCGACCAATCCTTGCTGTGTATTGGCGACTCTATTAAAATACGGCAGATTGTGGGTAACCTCCTTTCTAACGCTATTAAATTTAGCAAACAAGGCATTATCACCTTAGCCACATCACTCAATACAGAGCATACAGGCGAACATACAATCTCCTTTGCCATAACAGATAATGGGCCTGGTATCTCGCCCGCTGATCAAGAAAAGATATTCTCCGAGTTTTCACAACTATCCAGCGAAAGCAAAGCACAAGGATTTGGGCTTGGACTCACCATCACACGCAAATTAGTAGCACTGCTTGGCGGAGAACTAACACTCAAAAGTTTTATCAACGAGGGCAGTTGTTTCACTGTACTGCTACCCATCGCCTTTTCATCACAGCAAAAACAAGAAACAGACAGCACACCCATAGCAGTAAATACAATACAGCGCCCCATCACCTGCCTTTTGGTAGATGATGATGCCATCCAATTAAAGATGGTCGAAACCATGCTTACACAGCAAGGCATGCATATAGTAAGCTGTATTGAATCACCAAAAGCCTACGCATACTTAACGCAACAACCCTTCGACCTTGTAATAACAGATATGCAAATGCCGCATGTAGATGGCGAAGCCCTCTTGCAGAGCATTCGCAGTTCTAACAATAGTAATATAAACAACATCCCTATTATTGCACTCTCTGGTAACGTAGCACAACCCAAATCGTATTATATAGCGATTGGCTTTACTGCCTTTCTAAACAAACCATTCGCATCAAATGAGCTGATCCAACTGATTCACGATACCGTAGCCGCAGTAGAGAAGCCTATATATTACGATTTTGATACGCTTACCGCCTTTGCTGCTGGTGACATTGAAGCATCTTTGGAGATATTAAAAACGATTCTCGAAGAAACGGTACACAATATCACACAACTCAACACCTACCGCTACAACCATGCCAAGCCTGAAATTGCAGCGCTAGCACACAAACTGCAACCCATACTACTGATGATTGGAGCAAAAGCATCTGTAGAAAAACTTCAACAAATACAGCACGAAGAACTCCCTACAGCAGTCTGGCAGACTCGTATTGATGAGGTTGTAACCGAAATGCAAGCGATCGCCTCACAACTAAAGGCTAAAATTGGGGAATAACTCCACACTATTTGGGGAATTCCACACTAAGCCCCACAATCACACCCCACCCCAATAATTAATAATCAGCTATTAATCAATGGGATAACCATGCCCACATCCCTCCTCAAGAATCTTGGCACACTATTCGCAATACTACTTATATAAGAGATTAGAAAATTAAAAATTAGAATATAAAGGTCATGAAGAAGGTATTATTATTAATTGCTATTTGCACAACAACAGCCGTTTTTTCTACAAGTGCTCAAGATGTAAAAAAGGAGACAAAGACAGAAGTTAAAAAAGACGAGGTAGAGATAAAAACAGAAGAGGTTAAAGAGAGTCTCAAAGAAGAGACAAAAACTGACGCTGTTACGCAAGCAACTATCCCAGAATAAATACTGACAACGGCGAAGGAGAATAACCCGACGCCATCATCGACCAAACTAAAGATTGAATTCTCACAAACTAAAAAACATAGATCATGAAAAAAGTATTATTATTAGTTGCCGTATGTGCAACAACAGCCGTTTTCTCTGCAAGTGCTCAAGATGTAAAAAAAGAGACAAAACAAGACGTAAAGAAAGAGCAAGTGGAAGAGAAAAAAGAGGAAACTCAAGAGGTGAAGGAAGAAGAGACAGAGGTGATAACAGAAGCAGTTGAAGCTGTAAAGGTTGAAGAGACTCAGACTGATCAGACCGAAATATTGGAGTAAAAAATGCACAATACGTCAAACTAAAAAAACAAAAATCATGAAAAAAGAATTATTACTCGTAGCTGTATGTGCAACAACATCCCTGTTTTTCGGATGTGCTGGAGAGGCGAAAAAAGAGACTATGGAAGATCCAAAAATAGAGTTCGCTGACGAGGCACTGGAGGTGATCGAAGTAGACACTGCAAAGATCAAAATCGAAGAACAAGAGATCCAAGAAAGTCAAAGCGAAGAGATAGAATCTCAAGATGTAGAGGAAAACAATGAGCCTAAAACAATAGATTAAAAGAAATCCTCAACAGGTAAAAGACATAAATAATTAAAATCAAAAAAAATAAACATCATGAAAAAGTTATTATTACTCGTTGCTGTATGTGCAACAA
>CAMQTD010000021.1 GCA_947036995.1 uncultured Parabacteroides sp. | reverse complement strand
CATCGTTCAGCATCGTTCGCCATCGTTTAGCATATTTTGATTTACAGTTGTTGTAGCTTTGTAGCGTACTAAAAAAACAGACACTACACACTACATAATATCACACCCATGGAAGCTTATAATCGAATAATTGCATGCACGAGACCACCGCCACATCGTGTTACACGTTTTGCCACTGTATCATTGCATTAAAAAATGTTACACCTCGGGGGATTAAAACCTGAATTAAATTTTTAGCATTTAAAATAATCTTTGTACCTTTGGCGGTCATTTATTTAGAATCAAATAAGAAAAAACGATGAATATATCTTACAACTGGCTGAAGGAGTATCTTGCTTTTGATTTACAGCCTGATGAAGTTGCTGCAGCGCTTACCTCTATCGGTCTTGAAACTGGTGGTGTAGACGAGGTACAAACCATTAAAGGAGGTCTTGAAGGATTAGTGATTGGCGAGGTGCTTACTTGCGAAGAACACCCAAACTCGGATCACCTACACATCACAACAGTAAGCGTAGGCGGCGAAGCCCCTTTGCAAATTGTATGCGGTGCGGCTAATGTATGTGCAGGACTTAAAGTAGTAGTAGCCGTAAACGGTACAAAACTATATGATGGTGATGGAAGCTTTACGATCAAGAAATCAAAAATTCGTGGCGTAGAGTCAAACGGTATGCTTTGTGCTGAAGACGAAATAGGCATCGGAACAGGTCATGCAGGCATTATTGAACTACCTGCCGAGGCAGTAGTGGGTACATTAGCAAAAGATTATTACAACGTAAAGAGCGACTATGTACTCGAAGTAGATATCACTCCAAACCGTGTAGATGCTACCTCTCACTTTGGTGTAGCGCGTGATTTGGCTGCTTATTTGAAACAAAACAGAGAGGCAGTAGCCTTGATTTGTCCATCAGTAGAAGCATTCAAAATAGATGATAGCTGCACAGCAGGTGTTCAAGTACGTGTCGAAAACACAGAAGCATGCGAGCGCTATTCAGGTGTTACAATCAAAGGAATCACCGTAAAGGAGAGTCCAGAGTGGTTGCAAAATAGATTAAATTGTATCGGTCTGAGACCAATCAACAATATTGTAGATATTACAAACTTTGTGTTGCACGAATTGGGTCAACCACTTCACGCCTTTGATGCAGCAAAAATCAAAGGAAACCAAGTCGTAGTACGCACAGCTCCAGAGGGAACAAAATTTGTAACCCTAGACGAGGTAGAGCGCACACTTACGGAACGTGATTTGATGATTTGCAACGCCGAAGAAGCAATGTGTATCGCAGGTGTATTTGGTGGATTAGATTCTGGCGTTACAGAAGCTACTACAGATATATTCTTAGAGTCTGCTTGTTTCAACGCTACATGGGTACGTAAAACAGCTCGTCGCTTTGGACTAAACACAGATGCATCGTTCCGCTTTGAGCGTGGACTTGATCCAAACGTAACCATTTATGCCCTTAAACGTGCAGCCTTGTTGATTCAACAACTTGCAGGTGGACAGATTACAGGTGCAATCCAAGATATCTACCCTGTTGAGGCAGCGCCATACCAAATAACGCTTGCTTATGATAAGGTAAACACCATCATCGGTAAAGATATCCCAGCAGAAACGGTAAAAAGCATTCTTGCAAGTCTTGAGATGAACATCTTGGAAGAGACGGCAACAGAGCTTGTGATCACCGTGCCATTGTATCGTATCGACGTGCAACGTGATGTAGACGTAATCGAAGATATTCTTCGTATCTACGGATACAACAACATTGAGATTGGTGAGAATCTAAAATCAAACCTATCATACCAAACCCCAACAGACCGTGCATACCAGTTGCAAAACATTGTATCGGATCAGTTAACAGGATGCGGATTTAACGAAATATTGAACAACTCACTAACCAAAGTATCTTATTACGAGATGCTACCAACAACATATCCCGCAGCACACTGTGTGATGTTGATGAATCCATTGAGCGCCGACTTAAACTGTATGCGTCAATCACTTCTATTTGCTGGTTTAGAGAGCGTATCACACAACCGCAACCGTAAGAATGGCGATGTGATGATGTATGAGTTTGGTAACTGCTACGCTTACGATGCAGACAAACTAAAAGAAGATGCACCGCTTTCGGTATTTAACGAAGACTTCCGCTTAGGTATGTGGCTATCGGGTAACCGTGTGTCGAACAGCTGGGCGCATGCCGACGAGAAAACATCGATATACGAACTAAAGGCTTATGTAGAGAACGTTTTAACACGTTTGGGCGTAAACCTTAGCAAGGTAGTATATGGTCAACTTTCTGACGATATGTATGGAGCAGGTCTTTCGATCAACACACAATCAGGACGTCGTTTGGGTACAATGGGTGTTGTGAATAATAAAGTAGCGAAAACGCTTGATATCGATACAGAGGTTTATTATGCTGAGTTATCGTGGACTGTTTTAATGAAAGAGATTAAAAACAAAAAGGTAACCTTTAGCGAAATCTCTAAATTCCCAGCCGTGAAGCGCGATTTAGCACTTTTGCTAAACAAACAAGTAACATTTGCTGAGATTGAGAAAATAGCCTTTGATAGCGACCGTAAGTTGCTGAAAGAGGTAACACTGTTTGACGTATATGAGGGTAAAAACCTGCCAGCAGGTAAGAAATCGTATGCTGTAAGTTTCTTCTTACAAGACGAAAACAAAACGCTGAACGAAAAACAGATTGAAACAATCATGAAGAAGATTCAAACAAACTTGGAACAGAAACTTGAAGCACAATTAAGATAAAATAAAAAAAACTCGAATGCCCTATACTAAAAACAAGTGTAGGGCATTTGGGTGATTTATAACTATAAATAAAACAATAATATGGGAAGAGCGTTTGAATACCGCAAAGCAACCAAAATGAAACGTTGGGGTAACATGGCCCGTACGTTTACAAAATTAGGAAAACAGATTACTATCGCCGTTAAAAATGGTGGTGCAGATCCTGCAATAAATCCGAGCTTACGTGCTATTATGCACACAGCAAAGCGTGAGAACATGCCGAAAGATACGGTAGACCGTGCAATTAAAAAGGCAACATCGAAAGACTTTACCGACTACAAAGAGGTAAATTACGAAGGATACGGTGCTTTTGGTATTGCTGTATTTGTAGAAACAGCTACAGACAATATTATGCGTACTGTAGCAAACGTACGTAGCTATTTCAATAAATGCAACGGATCGTTGGGTACAAGTGGTAGCTTAGAATTTCTTTTCGACCACAAATGTGTATTCCACATCAACAAAAAAGAGGGTGTATCACTTGAAGACCTCGAGCTTGAACTAATCGATTATGGTGTAGATGAGCTTGACGAAGATGAAGATACAATCGTATTGTACGGTGAATTTTCTCAAAACTCAGCTATCCAGAAGTATCTTGAAGAGAATGGTTTCGAGATCACGAGCGTAGAGTTTGAGCGTATCCCTAACGACCTAAAAGATTTAACTGCCGAGCAACGCGTTCAGGTAGATAAGTTATTAGAGAAATTAGAAGAAGACGAAGATGTTCAGAACGTATTCCACAACATGCGTGAAGAGGTAGAAGCTGAATAAGCAACCCCATTACTATAAAAAAGGGAAAGCACCCTATGAGTTGATTATCAACTCATAGGGTGCTTTCCCTTTTTAGAACCATTGATCCATTCGTGTTAGCTGTCTAATGGCATGCGATAGACAGGGTCTTCCATCACGTTTACATCTATAATCGTATTGGCATTAGCAAGTAGCTTACGGCAATCTTCGCTTAGGTGACGTAGGTGGATTGTTTTATTTTGTTTGCTATAACGCTCTGTTAAAACATGCAGCGCAGAGATGGCAGACATATCTACAATGCGGCTTTCGGCAAAGTCGATGATTACCTCTTTCGGGTCGTTCATTGGGTCGAATTTCTCGGCAAACGTTTTTACAGATGCAAAAAACAGCGGGCCATAGATCTCGTAATGCTTCACACCTTGATCGTCTAGATACTTTCTGGCACGAATGCGTTTGGCATTTTCCCACGCATACGCCAAAGCCGAAAATATAACACCAGCGGCAACTGCAATAGCCAGGTTGTGTGTGAAGGCGATGATAAGCGTTACAGCTACCATCACAAAAACATCCGAAATAGGCATGGTGCGAAATGTACGCAAACTAGCCCACTCAAACGTAGTGAAAGCTACCATAAACATCAACCCAACAAGTGCCGCCATCGGGAGTTTGCCAATATAGCTTGCTCCAAACATAACAAACATAAGCAGCATAACAGATGCAACAATACCCGAAAGGCGTGTGCGTGCTCCTGCTGATGTATTGATTAAACTCTGCCCAATCATAGCACATCCACCCATACCCGAAAAGAATCCAGCGGTGATATTTGCTACACCTTGTGCAATGCATTCACGGTTACTGTTTCCTCTCGATTCGGTTACTTCGTCGATGATATTAAGCGTTAGCAGACTTTCGATCAAGCCAACTCCTGCAATGATTGCTGCATAGGGTAGTAGCGTGATTAACGTCTGCCAAGTGAAGGGGATTGATGGAATTGAAAAAGGAGGGAAACTACCGCTGATGGTTTCGCCTGGTTTTAATGTATCGGCTACGGTTGTAGTTTCAATGCCGAATGCGATAACAAGGATCGAAACGGTGATAACAGCAACCAACGATGCTGGTACGGCTTTGGTTAGTTTGGGCAGTTGCCAGATGATAAACATCGTTAACAGCACAAGTGCTAGCATTGTTCCAAGTTCGATTGCCCCAGCACGAAGTTGAGGCGCGTCTACAACGGCCGCTTGCGTAAAGGAGAGAAAGGATGACAACGCAGGGTTTTTATCAATGATTGCTGTAATGGAGGGCAGTTGCGCCATAAAGATGATAATACCCAATCCATTTACAAACCCATACATTACAGAGTGAGGTACGAGGCGGATGAATTTACCGAGCCGTAAAACGCCTACACCTATCTGTATCATACCTGCAAGGATGATTGTAGCGAATACATAATGTAGTAGCTCTTCGTTCGCTATGCTAGGGAATAAGGATTTAACCTCATATACTAACCCTACAAGTACGACGGCTACAGCTCCTGTAGCACCCGAAATCATACCGGGACGACCACCCAATATAGATGTAACAAAGCCCATAACAAAAGCAGCATAAAGCCCCGTGAGCGGAGAGAAGCCAGCTATCATAGCAAAGGCTATCGCTTCAGGAACTAAGGCCAAGGCAACGGTTAATCCAGAAAGGATTTCAGTTTTGTAATTAGGAGATTCTTTAGCGCCAATGAGTTGTGAAAACGAATAATTCATATGCAAAAAAAAGTGTTTGTTGTGTACTGCTATATATACAGAGTCTGTAATACGAGCATAACAGGATTTATAGTGTAAATTGTGAAATATGGTACAAAGGTACTCTTTTTTATTTTTGTAGAGGAATATTTACCGTGTCTTTAGCCGTTGGCGGTAGGGTATAGGTGTAGCGACTTTTACGTTTGAATAGGTCTAACAGGTTGCCAAACTCTTTTTTAAACATAATACCTACGCCTTGGGTGGTAGGTGCCGATTTAATCATATAACGGTACATATCGTTGTAGTGATTGTATGCTTTGAGTCTGATCTCTCCTTTGGCATTTAATTTGTATTCTAAATCAAATTCGCCCACAAAGTTACTGCTGTTGTTTGTTAAGGCATTGTCTCTGTATCCAAAGTTACCATTAAATAACAAGCGGTTGTTAAGCAATTGGCTTGATAGCATTAAGGCTACCTCAGAATCTTCAAAGTTAGCATTTGCCGTGCGTACGTTTGCACCAATCTGTACTTTGTCTGTAATGCTATTGAGGGCACTAGAGAGCTGTGCCGAGATGGTAGAGGAGGCGATGGCAGCGAAATCTCCTGTGCGTGCAGTCATATATTCTGGCGTGTAGAATTTACCAAGTACAAGCAGGTAGATGATCTGTTTTGCCATCATATCTTCGGCATTGATGATGCTACGCATCTGCTGTTCGAGTTCGTCGCTGGAGCTTGGTAGTTCGAGGTCGAACGATATATCAGGGTTACGCAGCATGCCGTCGAGTTTAAGCACACAGTTCAGGGGTACTTGTGTGCGCGATTCGGTGCTGAATAGTTCGTTTAGGTCTATTAAGTTAGCTGTAAGGTAATAGAGTGCTTCAATATTAAGATCGGCATCAAAGGGATCTCCTTTAAAGTTGATAGAACTACCTTCTCTTAGTTTAAACATCTTAGATACAACTTGTTGTAGGCTAAAATTATAGCTTCCATTTGCAATGGTGTATCCTCCATACATGCGTAGATCTGTTTTATTGCCATATTTAACTTGTAAGTTTCCAGACCCAGAACCTTTGATGCGGTCGCCAGAGATTGGGTCCATTACCATTTCGATAGATGCCTCGGGGGTCATCTCTACTTGAAAGTTCATGCGCAGGTCTACCCCAGGTTTTGTGTTGAGGGGATTTACTTGGTTGAGCGCTTCGTCTACCACATCGGGGAGTGAATCTTTGGGCGAAACGTAGGTGATAAAGTCGAAAGAGGACGATTTACTACCACTCATAAAGTCGAGCACGATATTTGTGTTTGCATTGCTACGTAAGTTAACATCGAAATCGATGATTTGCGTGTTTCCTCTTATTGTAGTTGTTCCTGTACCATATACTTTGCCTGATATTTGAGGGTTTTGCACGCGTGATACATCATAAACCAAAAGGTTTGATGCTTCGATTTTGGTGTTAAAGGTGATGTTCTTGAATGTGTTATGATTTACTACACCCGTAACGCGCGCTTTGTTTCCTTCTTTATCGCTTAACTCTACATTGTTGAGTTTGATAGCAGTAGGGGTTAGGTGAATAGAGTCGGTAAAAGTATAGTAGGTGTTGAGGTACTCTATGCCAATACCGCCATTACGTACTAAGGCTTCGCCCGTAACGGTAAGCCCCTTGAATGGGCCGTATAGGTGTGCTTTACCAAAGCCTTGCCCTTGCAGGTTTTGGATTACATTACCTATAAAGGGTTGAACAAAGGCAAGATTTAAGTCGTTTGCATCAAAGTGAAGTGATAGCCCTGCTTTAGCACCTACGGGATAGATAAATCCATTAACGTCAGAATATGTAGTGTCGTTTTTATATACTGTACCAAGCATTAAAATTCCTTTCTCTTCGCTGTCCCACTCGCTGTATAGGTTTAGTTTGCCTAGATTGGTGTTGTTGAAAGTAAAATTATTGATGGATAGATCGGTATTTACTATTTGACTTCCATAGAGGTCGTTTGCATGTAGTGTACCTGTTGCTTTTCCTCCAAAATTAAGTGAGGGATTGTTTAGAATGTCAAAAATATAGGATAGTTCAATATCATTCAGTGCTACCAAAAGTGAGTCATCTGCGTTTTTAGATACCCGTCCATCAATCTGAATAAATTGATCTGCGTGATTGATATTAAAGTTGTTCACGTCAATATTACCGTTAGCGATATTGATTTGAGCAGGTTCGAGTGTCCAAAGGGAGTCTTTGATCGTTATTGGTGATTGCTCGAAGGCTATATTCGTGTTAAGGAACGATTCGTTTTCTACAGTTTCGCGTACGAGTGTAACGGCTGTTTTGAACAGCGTACTGTATTTCTCCTCTTTACTATTTGACCACGATAAGGTGGAGTTGATTTGGTTGTTGTAGGCATCGGACCGAACCTCTACGTAGTTTCGTAACCCTTTCGCACTGATATTCGTTGTTTTAAATTCTAGTTGAATCGCGTTATCGGGATTGTCACACATGATGTAGCCCGACTCAAATTGAATTTTACCTATCTTATATAGTGGCAGGTAGGCTTCGAATCTAAACCTGTCGTATATGTTATTATAGTGCCCGATGATGCGTAGCGGATTCAATACCGTAAAGGGTATCTTGAAGGTGTTAGATGCAGCTTCGGTGTTTGCAATGGTGAGCATCAATGCAAAGTTATTTTCGTCTTCGAGTTTTTTTATTTGTGTTTTTTCTGTAACTGCAGGGAGATAACTCTTAAAGGTATTTATTAAGCTTGGTATTAATGATTTAAAAGAGTAAGCACCTGTTATCTCTCCATTGATTAGGTTTGATTGGATGGTGAGTTTTCGGTCAGACGATTTACCGGAAGCCTCAATAAGTAAGGTGTCGAGCGTGAAATTGCTCGGGGTGGTATTGAATGTAAAATCTTCTAACATGATTTTACCCTGCAAGTTATCAATATTATCCCCCTTGAAATTAGCCGAGATAAAGGATGATAGCACGGGGGAATCGTATTTTTTAGAGAGATTTAATTTATCTAACCAAATATCAGAGAGTGATGCCGTGAAGTCGAATACTGAATTTTCTCCTTGGTTAGAGAAAAGCCCCGTGGCGAATAGTTTGCCGTTGGGGTCGTCTATATTTAATGTGCCATCAAAGCTGTTTTCGCTAAAGCTACCTGCAAGTTCGATTTGCTTGTATGTGTACTGTTTAAACGCTAACGATTTAATATTTGCATCAATATTTCCTGCAAATTTGCCATTTATAGGCTTTTTAGCATCGATGGATACGGTGAATGCCGCTTGTCCGAAGAGCTCTTTCTGCGGGAGTATCTTTTGCAAATTAAACCCAGGCGTAGAGATGCGTCCTTTTAGAAAGGTGGAGATTCCTTGCTTTTTATTGTTTCCGATCGTAAGGTCGGTACGGATGGTGCCAAGAGCAGAGGTTAATGTTCCAAATGCAACGAGGTTGTCAAAGAATCCAGATATTTCGCCCGTGAAATTTATCGAACCGATATTCTTGACCGCTTTGGGTAGTGCAGTTTGTTTGGGGCTAAATTTATTAATGATATCCTCTAAGCCATAGCTCGAAAGGTATAGTTTGTTTACTTGTCCGAATAGGTATGCTTCCGCAGGGTTTGTAATGCCTTGCAGTTCTGCTTTGCCGATAAAGTCAAGTTTGTTTTGGTACTTTACTGAAATTTGGCTGAGTTTTAGGTTGTTAATCTCTCCTCCTATTTTGGAAGAGATAGAAACCGTATCGGTAAATTTTTTGAATGCAGGTACAAATGCCGAAAGGTCTTTGAGGTAGATATGTGATGGGTCAATATCAATATGTAAGGGTGCTACATCAATTAAAGGGTGCAGGCTATCTATATCGGTAAATTTAATGCCAGCATTGCTTATATTGAGCATGCTTTTAGGTAGTTGTATCGCTAGATCATTGATTGTTAGGCTGTCTCTGTTTGCTTTTACTTTGAGTGCTATTTTGTCTACCACAAACCCCGACTGCTCTTTAAAACTCACTTTTTTGATATAGGTGTTTAATAGTTTATCATTAAACTCTGTAAGCGATATGTTTGCACTGATATCACTCAACAAGATATGCTTTGCATTGAATTTGTTGGGTGTTTGGGGTGCCGATTGTATATTGTAAGCGAAAGAGCCTTTACGAATCATTATCGTATGCAGGCATAAATCGATGATCGATTTGGGTTTTGTTGTGTCTTTTTTTGCAAAGGCATCAATAACAAACTGCAAATTCAGCGCTGCTTGCGGTGTCTCTTTTGACAGATTGAGCTTGAAATCGAATAAACGAACGCTCGAAAATACAATTTTATTTTGGAGTAGGGGCAACGCCTTGAAATGTACCGAAAGGCGATCAGCCTCAAATAAAACTTCGCCCTGCTGATCTTCGAGGTAAAGCTCGTTAAGCATGATTTCGTTGAACCATCGAAAGTCTACATTACCAACTTTTACAGGAACATTGAGTTTCTTGGATAGTTCGGTTGAGGCAATAGACGAAACCTTCTGCTGTACAAATGGTATTTGCAGCAAAATAAAAGGTATTGCGTACCCAATTAAAAAGAGGGTAAACAAGATGACAGCAATGTATTTAAGTCCTCTGATAGCGTTTCGTTTTATATTGAGCACAAATTTACTATAAAATAGCGAAAGCATCTCTTTTTTCTATTTAAATATTGTACTTTTGTAATCGAAACGAATTTGAATAGAATGAGTGTGATAATATTAGGAATAGAGTCGTCTTGTGATGATACTTCTGCTGCGGTAATTAAAGATGGTGTATTGCTATCTAACGTTATTGCCAGTCAGGCAGTACATGAGTCTTATGGTGGAGTTGTGCCTGAGCTTGCCTCTCGCGCTCACCAACAAAATATAATACCCGTAGTGCACGAAGCCATTAAGCGTGCAGGGATAGATAAATCGGAGTTAAGTGCAATTGCTTTTACGCGTGGTCCGGGTTTGATGGGTTCGCTACTTGTAGGAACATCTTTTGCTAAGGGATTGGCCCTTTCGTTGGATATTCCGATGGTAGATGTAAACCATCTCAAAGCACATGTGTTGGCACATTTTATAAAAGAAAATGAGGCAGACGAGAATCAGCCAAACTTTCCTTTCTTGTGCTTGTTGGTCTCGGGAGGAAACTCGCAGATTATTGTGGTGCGCTCGTATGATGATATGGAGGTGGTTGGACAAACTATCGACGATGCAGCAGGCGAAGCATTTGATAAATGTGCTAAAGTGATGGGATTGGGTTACCCAGGTGGTCCGGTTGTGAATCGTTTGGCAAATGAGGGAGATCCGAAGGCGTTTAAGTTTAGCAAACCGCATATCCCAGGTTATAACTATAGTTTTAGCGGATTGAAAACATCTTTTCTATACACCTTGCGTGATCATTTGAAAGAGGATGCAGATTTTATAGAGAAGAATAAAAAGGATTTATGTGCCTCGTTGCAAGCAACGGTGATTGATATATTGATGGATAAGCTCCGTAAGGCAGCAAAAGATCTTCAAATAAAAGAGGTTGCTGTGGCTGGCGGTGTGTCTGCTAACTCGGGATTGAGGGATGCTTTTCAGGATCATGCTACACGCTATGGTTGGAAAATTCATATCCCTTCGTTCGCTTTTACAACAGATAATGCAGCGATGGTAGCTATTACAGGATATTATAAGTATTTAAATAAGGAGTTTTGTGCAATGGATGCCGCTCCGTTTTCACGCGTAACGGTAGCCGTTACAAAGTAAAAAAAAGAGTGTTATGAATGTCGAATTAATCACCATAGGGGATGAGTTGCTGATTGGTCAAGTAGTGGATACAAATGCAGCTTGGATGGGTCAGCAGTTAAATAATGCAGGGTTTAAGGTCTCTTGTAAAACGTCGATCGGCGATGTTGAACAAGATATGTTAGCTGCTTTTGATACATCATTTAAGCGCTCGTCGGTTGTGTTGGTTACAGGAGGGATAGGACCTACCAAAGATGATATAACGAAAGGTACGCTTTGTAAGTTTTTCAATACATCGTTGGTTTTATCGCCCGAAGTGTTGGCAAATATTGAAACTATATTTGAACATACAGATAAGGTGATGAATCCGCTAACGCACGATCAAGCCTACGTACCAATCGATTGCACCGTGATACAAAACAAGATGGGTACAGCTCCTATCACTTGGTTTGAGCGCGATGGCAAAGTATTGGTTTCGATGCCAGGTGTGCCTTATGAAATGAAATGGGCAATGACGCATGAGATATTACCACGCTTAAAGAAGCAATTTCTTCAAGATGAGTATATTCAACATCATACGTTGTGGATCAAAGGGTTTACAGAGTCTGCATTAGCGATTCTGTTAGATGCTTTTGAGTCTGCACTGCCAGCAGCTATTAAGCTTGCTTATCTGCCCACACCGGGCTTGATTCGTTTGCGCCTTTCAGGATATTACAGCGACGAGCAATTACTTACAGGCTGGATGCTTAAGGCTGTAGCTGAATTGAAAGCGTTGCTGCAAGATCATGTAATTGCAGACGAAGATAAATCGATACAAGAACTCATTGGAGTATTGCTTCAGAAAAAAGGAATGATGCTTTGTACGGCCGAAAGCTGTACGGGTGGAAAGATTGCCGAAATGATTACTTCGGTTGCAGGAAGTTCAAGCTATTTTGCAGGCGGGGTAGTATCGTATTCAAATGCCGTAAAACACCAGTTGTTAGGTGTTCGGAATGAAACCCTCGAAGCTTATGGCGCCGTAAGTAAAGAGGTTGTTGAAGAGATGGTTTTAGGCGCACAAAAAGTGCTGGGTTGTGCTTGTGCGATTTCCGTGTCTGGTATTGCTGGACCAACGGGCGGAACCACAGAAAAGCCAGTAGGTTCTGTTTGGATTTCAGTTGCTTGCAACGATAAAATTCATACAGAATTGTTTAGATTTGGGAAGAACAGGGAACAAAATATTCAACGTTCCGCTAATATGTCGCTTTTGATGCTGAAGGGGCTATTGGATAATTGAATAAAATAAATTATTTATTCACAGTTTATTTGCATATAAGAAAAAAAAGTGTTTACTTTGCACCCTGATTGTAGACAGTATTTATATTGTAAGTATAAAAAATAAAAAGTAAGATAGCAATGTCTAAGATTTGTCAAATTACCGGAAAAAAAGCAATGGTTGGAAACAACGTTTCGCACTCTAAGAGAAGAACGAAACGCACGTTTGAGGTCAACCTATTTACCAAGAAGCTCTACTGGGTGGAGCAAAGTTGTTGGGTTAGCCTGAATGTATCAGCTGCTGGCTTACGTATTATCAATAAGTTAGGTTTGGAAGAAGCTATTAAAAAAGCTGCTGAAAAAGGTTATTTAAACGCTTAAACCAGGAGAACTGAAAAATGGCAAAGAAAGCAAAAGGAAACAGAATCCAAGTAATCTTGGAATGTACAGAGCATAAAGTAAGTGGAATGCCGGGAACATCTCGTTACATCACTACTAAGAATAGAAAAAATACTACAACAAGAATCGAGTTGAAGAAATTTAACCCAATTTTGAAGAGAGTAACAGTTCATAAAGAAATTAAGTAATAGGAGATTATAAACGATGGCAAAGAAAACAGTCGCATCATTACAAAAAGGTGAAGGTCGTACCTACGCTAAAGTAATTAAAATGGTTAAGTCTCCTAAAACAGGTGCTTACATGTTCCAAGAAACTATGGTTCATAACGATAACGTTAAAGAATTTTTAGCTAAGTAAGATACCGTTCTTATTAAGAATAAAAAAGCCCTCTTTCATTTATTGAAAGAGGGCTTTTTTGTGTAAACTTTTAGGCATCTTGTATCGTCTAATGGATTATTTTGCTTAATTTTGTTCTTTACAATTCAAGAATATTGTCGATAATAAATAAATTATAGTTATGAAATTTGATGTCTCAAGCACCGCATTATTGTCTCACCTACAATCAGTAGGTAAGGTTATATCTTCAAAAAACTCGTTACCTATATTGGATAGCTTTTTGTTTAGTTTGGAGAAGAATAAATTGATTATTACTGCTTCAGATTCAGAAACACGGATGATGACTTCTGTAGATGTGCTGAATGTTGAAGGAAAAGGTGTGTTTGCAGTATCTGCAAAGATGTTATTAGATCCGCTTAAAGAGTTGCCAGAGCAACCACTTACATTTGATATAAACGATGATAATTTAGAAATATTTATTCATTTCCAAAATGGTAAATACAATTTTATCGGACAGAAAGGGGATACTTATCCACAACAAAAGCCATTGAAAGAGACTGCAATTTCACTTTCTCTTGATGCACAATTGTTGTTGAATGGTATTAGTCGTTCGTTTTTTGCAACAGGAGATGATGAGCTTCGTCCGGTGATGAATGGTATTTATTTTGATATCCAGCCTGAAAGCTTAACATTTGTAGCTTCTGATGGTCACAAATTGGTGCGTTTATGTAATCTTTCGGTTCAATCGTCAGAGCGCGCATCGTTTATCTTACCAAAAAAACCAGCAAGTCTACTGAAAACAGTTTTGTCTAAAGAGACAGAAGAGGTGAAAATTACGTTTGATGAGAATAGCGCACACTTTCAATGTACAAACTTTGAGATGGTTTGCCGATTGGTAGAGGGGCGTTACCCAAATTATAACAATGTAATTCCGAAAGAAAATCCGTTTAAAGTAATCATAGATCGTGTTTCGTTCTTAGCAGCATTGAAGCGTGTATCGGTATTTTCTAATCCAGCAAGTAGCTTGGTTAAATTACAACTGAAAGAGGATTTAATGATTGTGTCGGCACAAGATATCGATTTTTCTACTTCAGCAGAAGAGAAGATTATTTGTCAATATGCTAATAATGAACTTAGTATTGGTTTTAAAGCCACTTACTTAATCGAGATATTACTTAATATCAATGCAGCAGAGGTTGTGCTTGAATTGGCAGATCCTTCACGTGCAGGACTGATCGTTCCACTCGAAAATGAGGCGAACGAAGATCTATTGATGTTACAAATGCCAATGATGTTAAACGATTAGGAATATAAACAATTATGGAATTAAATCTTAAAAATCCGATTGTCTTTTTTGACTTAGAGACAACCGGAATCAGCGTTGTTACGGATAGAATTGTTGAAATATCATACGTTAAAGTATCTCCAAATGGAACAGAAGAGGTGAAAACGCGCCGAATCAATCCAGGGATGCCAATTCCTCCAGCATCTACTGCTATTCATGGAATAACAGACGAAGATGTGAAAGACTGTCCTACATTTAAAGAGGTGGCAAAATCGCTTGCCTCGCAGATTGAAGGGTGTGATTTGGCAGGATTTAACTCCAACCGTTTTGATATTCCACTGCTTGCAGAAGAATTTCTTAGAGCAGGAGTAGATTTGGATATGACAAAACGTAAGTTTATCGACGTGCAAACGATCTTTCATAAAATGGAACAGCGTACATTGGTAGCTGCATACAAATTCTATTGCGACAAGAGTCTCGAAAATGCACACTCGGCAGAAGCTGATACAATTGCAACTTACGAGGTATTGAAGGCGCAGTTAGATCGCTACCCTGAATTGCAAAATGATATGCAGTTTTTAGCTGAATACTCTTCATTCAATAAGAATGTGGATTTTGCTGGTCGTATGATTTACGATGAGGATGGTAACGAAGTATTTAACTTTGGTAAAAACAAAGGTAGACTTGTTAGTGAAGTACTCGACAAAGAACCAGGCTATTACAGCTGGATGATGAATGGCGATTTCTCGTTAAATACCAAACAGGTATTAACGAATATCAAGCTAAGAGGATTTAATAAATAGATATATTAAAATAGATAACAAGCTATGGACTCACCATGCTTGTTATCTATTTCATTTTTTAATGACCATTACAACACGGCATTATGTTGCAAGGAAAAAAAATAATACTGGGAATAACAGGAAGTATAGCTGCCTACAAATCGGCACTTATTGTGCGCGGATTGATTAAAAAAGGAGCAGAAGTGCAAGTAGTTATCACCCCCGCAGGAAAAGAGTTTATTACCCCTATCACACTTTCGGCTTTAACCAGTAAGCCCGTAATTAGCGATTTTTTCTCTAATCGAGACGGAACTTGGAACAGTCATGTCGATTTAGGTCTTTGGGCAGATGCAGTTTTAATAGCTCCAGCTACAGCTTCGACCATTGGGAAGATGGCAAATGGTATAGCTGATAATATGTTAATTACAACCTATCTATCCGCCAAAGCACCTGTATTTGTAGCTCCTGCTATGGATTTAGATATGTTTGCACACCCCTCTACACAACGAAATATTGAGATTTTGCGTAGTTATGGGAATCATATTATCGAACCTGGAGAAGGAGAATTGGCAAGTCACCTGATTGGTAAAGGGAGAATGGAAGAGCCTGAAGCAATCATAGCGGTGTTGGAAGACTTTTTTACGACTTCGGCTCTATTACAAAAAAAAAAAATAGTGATCACAGCGGGTCCAACCTATGAGAAGTTAGATCCTGTACGTTTTATCGGAAACTACTCTTCGGGCAAGATGGGTTTTGCATTGGCTAAGGTTTGTGCAGCGCATGGGGCAGATGTTACGCTGATCGCTGGTCCGGTATCGTTACCTACACCTGCAGGTTCTATTCGCCGAATTGATGTTGAGAGTGCTGATCAGATGTATGATGCCACGATGGAATGTTTTCGGCAAGCAGATGTAGCTATTCTTTGTGCAGCAGTGGCAGATTATCGTCCTGCTACGCAACAGACAACTAAAATAAAGCGAGAGCAACAAGGCGCTATGCAGTTAGATCTTGTGCCTAATAAAGATATTGCAGCAGCCCTCGGAGCACTTAAAACTGCCGATCAGCTTTTGGTAGGCTTTGCCCTCGAAACAGCTGATGGATTGCAACATGCACAAGGTAAAATGGAACGCAAGAACCTAGACCTAATCGTATTAAACTCGTTAGAAGATGCTGGTGCAGGTTTTCAGTGCGATACCAATAAGATAACAATACTCAGTCGCCAAGGCGAACAAACCGTCTATCCGCTCAAATCAAAGGAGCAGGTAGCTGTAGATATTATTGAAAAAATAGAATCCATATTATGCTAAAAGCGTTATACATTCAGAATTTCGTACTCATTGATAGTTTAGATATCACGTTTGATAAGGGTTTATCGGTGATAACGGGCGAAACAGGTGCTGGTAAATCAATTATACTAGGTGCTCTTTCGTTGGTACTTGGTGCGCGTGCAGATAGTAAAAGCATTAAACAGGGGGTAGATAAATGTGTTATCGAAGCCACGTTTAATATTGCACTATATAATCTGGAAGGATTTTTTATCGAGCATGAACTTGAATATGATACGGAGAACTGTATTTTAAGACGCGAACTTCATACTTCGGGCAAATCACGTGCATTTGTAAATGATTCTCCTGTTTCGTTGCAACTGCTTAAACTGTTGGGAAGTCGTTTGATTGACATCCACTCGCAACATCAAAATTTATTGTTAGGAGATGCTCAATTTCAGCTCAAGGTGACCGACCTAATGGCTGAGAATGAGATTCTGTTGATACATTATAAAAAAGAATATTTACGCTATACCTCCCTTAAACGTGAGCTTAAATCACTGCAAGAACAAGCTGCTCAGGCTAGCAAAGAGGAAGATTATGTTCGTTTTCAGCTCGAACAGCTTCTTGAAAGTAAGCTAGCGTTAGACGAACAAGAACTGCTCGAACAAGAGCTTGAAACACTCTCTCATGCCGAAGAGATAAAAGGCTCGCTCTATCGAATGACAGATATACTGCGTGGAGACGAGGCTGGTGTAGTTTCGGGTATTAAATCGTCGCTATCCATTGCTGACTCGCTAGAGCGTTTTTATCCAAAAATAAAAGAGTTTTCGGAGCGCTTACGGAGTGCTTACCTCGATTTGGATGATCTTGTTTCAGAGATAGAACATCAACAAGATGATATAGAATTTAATCCTGAGCGATTAAGTATCGTAAACGAACGGCTGAATCTACTTTATACCCTGCAACAAAAGCATCGTGTAAATAGCGTAGAGCAACTGATCGAAATACGTGATGGTTTTGATACACAGCTAAACCGAATCGATTTGTTCGACGAACATATCGAAGCCATTCAAAAAGAGCTAGAAGCAACGTACAGCGAGTTGATGCAGCAGGCATTGGTTATTAGTGCACAGCGCAAGCAGGCTGCACAAACAATGTCGCAACGTTTGGTGCAGATGATTTTACCCCTAGGAATGCCCAATACACGCTTCGAAGTCTATATATCACCACGTGAAGTATTGGATGCAGATGGTATTGATGAGATTAATTTTATGTTTTCTGCCAATAAAAGTGGCGAACTGCAACCTGTAGCTCAAACCGCTTCGGGCGGAGAGATTTCTCGTTTGATGCTCTGTATAAAGGCACTTATAGCCGGAAACACAGCCCTTCCAACCATTATCTTTGACGAAATTGATACAGGTGTTTCGGGTGATATAGCCGATAAAATGGGCGATATCATGCATGACTTAGGGCATAAAATGCAGGTTTTAACCATCACGCACCTGCCTCAAATTGCAGCCAAAGGAGGTTCTCACTATTTTGTTTATAAACAAGACGAAGGAGAACGCACCGTTACACAACTAAGAATATTAACGCATGATGAGCGTGTGCTTGAATTAGCACGCATGCTTAGTGGAGCAGCACTTACAGATGCAGCCATGGCAAATGCACGTGAGTTATTAAAAGAGTAGTTAGATGAAAGATATGTTCCGCACCATTTCCACCACCTCGAATGGGTTATTTACAGAGAAGCGTAGTCGGTTTATCGCCTATGCCGTACCTGTATCTTCGGTAGAGGAGGTAAAGATCGCTGTAGATGCTTACCGAAAGCAGTATTACGATGCCCGACATGTTTGCTGGGCATACATGATAGGAGCTGAGCGACTCACATTTCGTGCCAACGATGATGGTGAACCTTCGGGTACAGCAGGCAAACCGCTGCTTGGGCAGATTAATTCAAATGAACTAACCGATATCCTAATCGTAGTAATCCGTTACTTTGGAGGAATCAAACTCGGAACAGGCGGACTGATCGTGGCCTATAAAGCAGCAGCAGTAGAAGCCATCGAAGCGGCCGAGATTATAGAAAAAACAGTTGATGAAGATATCTGTGTAGTATTTGAATATCCATTCTTAAATGGTATAATGAAGATTATAAAAGATGATGGACCTACAATAATCAAACAAACATTCGATATGGATTGTGAAATGACGCTACGCATCCGTAAGGGAGAAGCCGAGCGTTTAAAAACAAAACTAACGAAAGTAGAGACTGCTTATTTAAAAGATTAAGCAGCAAAACAAGCACAAAAAAAGAGTTTCAATCGTAGTCTGATTCGCATAATTATGTAAATCGGGCTACGATTGAAACTCTTTTTTTGTGTAATTATTCAGAGATTAAGTATTCCTTCATTCCTTTAGAATAAGCACTTTTATGTTTTCCTAAAGAGTCGGTATAGATGAAGTAATAATCAATATCATTCAAGTTTTTAGCTATGCGTTCGCTCATCTCTAGCCCCATTGCCATAAAGGCGGTTGCGTAGGCATCGGCAGTCATGCAATCGTCAGCAATCACTGTGGCGCTAAGCATGTTTTGTTCTGAAGGATATCCTGTGCGTGGGTCTATTGTGTGCGCATACTTTTTACCATCTTTGATGTAGAAGTTGCGGTAGTTACCCGAAGTTGCTATTCCCTTTTTATTACAAAGGGTTACAATTTCGTGAATTTCGTTGGTAATCCCTGTGCTGTCATCTTCGGGTTTACTAATTCCAATGCGCCAACAGTCTCCATTTTGATTTACGCCCTTCACGGTTTCTTCGCCACCAATCTCGACCATATAATTAGTTACACCTTCATCTTCAAGCATTTTAGCAATTACATCACAAGAGTAACCTTTTGCAATGGCAGAACAGTTTAGGAGTGTGCGCTTGTCTTCTTTCTGTATGCGAGAATCTTTTAAAGATACTTTCTTATAGCCAACAATTGCACGAATACTATCAATCATTGCAGGTGTAATACTATCCATTTTACTAAATCCAAAGCCCCATAGATTGATAAGTGGACCGGCGGTAATATCAAAAACACCGTTTGTCTGCTCAGAGACCTCTTGTGCTTTGTTAAATACTTCGGTGAACCAAGCATCTACAACAACGGGTTCGTTCCGGTTTACTTTCGCAATAATGGAGTGGGGGTTAAAAGGGTTGAGTGATTGATCGAATCTGGCTAGTGTAGAGTCAATCTTCTCGTTCAGCGGTTGCTTTGCCTCATACTTTATTGTATACAAGGTGTGAAACACAGTGCCAGTTTCTTGGTAGTATGTCAGCTTTTGATTGCAGGCTGTACAAGATATGATCAATAGTGTTATAGCCAGCATGCTGTATGATACTGAATTCTTTTTCATTTTTTAAATCTTTTTTATGCGAGTAGTGTATGCTCTAATAATATTTTAAGACCAATTCCGACGAGAATCAATCCACCAATTAATTCAATCTTTAAATTTGTTTTAGCTCCAAACTTCTTACCAAAGTAGATGCCAAATGCCGAAAATATAAAGGTGACAACTGCGATAACTGTTGCATCTACAAGAATGGGGCTACGCAGCAAAGCCAGTGAAATACCAATTGCAAGCGCATCTATACTGGTTGCAATACCCAATCCAATCATTGTTTTAAGTTTGAGGGGATCGAAATTTGTATTGTCTCCCTTCGGTTCATATGCCTCGTAAATCATTTTTCCACCCAAATAGAATAGAAGCGTAAATGCAATCCAATGATCTATTGCTGTGATTAAGTGTTCAAAGCTGTAGCCAGCTAGGTAACCTAAAGCCGTCATTCCCCCTTGAAAAACTGCTAGAACGAAAGCAATCTTACACACATTATATATATTACACTTTCTAATAACAGCGCCGCTCGCAATCGAAACGGCTAGGCTGTCCATAGAAAGTCCAATGGCGAGTAAAATAATATCAAGATCAACCATTCAGTTAATAGCGTTCGTATTTGATAATCGCCTCTAAAGGTTTGCGCTTTTTAGGATTCATATCGTGTGCAAGGTCGGGGTATCCAATAGGTATGATTACGACAGGTTCAATCTCTTCAGGAAGATTAAAAGCCTCTTTGCATGCTTTGAGGTCGAAGTTACAAACCCAGCAAGTACCTAATCCTTGTTCTGTTGCTGCAAGGCAAATATGCTCTACGGCTATGGATACGTCTATATCTGCATGATCTTTGTTATCTTCGGCACGTTTCCACGATTCGCTGTGATTTGCACAAGCGATAATGTACATTGGTGCAGATTGAATCCAAGGTCTGCCATAACAAGAATGTATTTTTTTACAACCCTCCTCTTCTTGAACAATGATAAAACACCAAGGTTGATAG
This sequence comes from uncultured Parabacteroides sp., assembly GCA_947036995.1. Classification (GTDB taxonomy): domain Bacteria; phylum Bacteroidota; class Bacteroidia; order Bacteroidales; family Tannerellaceae; genus CAMQTD01. Next base: position 2,444 of record CAMQTD010000021.1, on the reverse strand, counting down.
TTTACAGCCGAAGGCGCTAAGTGTGCAGCTTCAAGCACGTAAGCCAATTTCTCAGCTTCAATTTTATTCGGTAGATAGTGACGTACGGAGCTTCGTTGCGCAATAAGATCGTTAAGTTTCATGTTTCTATATTTCTGATTGAATTTTATAATGGTTGCGCGTAGGGGCATTGCGCGAGATCAGTTCGCCTAAGAATCCGGTAAGGAACAGTTGCGTACCCATCAACATACTAGTAAGGGATACATAAAAGTAGGGCGAATCAGTGATTAAATGGCGTGGTGTACCCTCTGCTAATGCTATAAATTTAGTGCCAGCAACGATACAGAGTGCTATAAATCCGATTGTGAACATTAGCGTGCCAAGCAGTCCGAAAAAGTGCATCGGCTTTTTCCCAAATTTAGAGGTAAACCAGAGTGTAATCAGGTCTAAATAACCATTAAAGAATCGCTCCAACCCAAATTTAGTAGATCCATATTTACGCGATTGGTGCTGTACTATCTTTTCGCCAATTTTATTAAATCCTTCAATCTGGGCTAGATAGGGGATGTATCGGTGCATATCGTTATACACTTCGATGTTTTTTATTACTGTGTTTTTGTACGCCTTTAGTCCACAGTTGAAATCATTTAATTGTATGCCCGAAAAAGCCCTTGCTGTCGCATTAAAAAGCTTTGTAGGGATTGTTTTAGAGAGTGGATCGTATCGTTTTTGCTTCCATCCAGACACTAAATCGTACCCATCCTCTTTAATCATACGATAGAGTTCTGGGATTTCGTCGGGGCTATCTTGCAGGTCTGCATCCATTGTTATCACAACATCTCCTATGGCTTTGTTGAATCCACAATGTAAGCCAGGAGATTTGCCATAGTTTCGTCTAAACTGAATGCCTTTAGCATGTTTAGATTGGTTTGCCAGTTGTTCGATAAGCTGCCACGATTTATCTGTGCTACCGTCGTCAATAAAGATAACTTCGTAGCTGAAATTGTGGGCATGCATTACGCGCTCAATCCAAGCAAATAGCTCGGGCAGCGACTCTTCTTCGTTGTATAATGGGATAACTACAGAAATATCCATGGTATTTGTTTTATTTGTATGCATATTAAATGCCATCTAAACAGTGTTTAGACGGCATTCGAATATTTATCTTTTAGGTGTTATTTATTCTCTTCGGTAGATTGTATTACTTTGTCAGCTTTAGTGTGTACTAGCGCAGCTACAGGAATAGAAAGTAGGATTCCATAAAATATATTATTAAATATCCCTTGGATTGCCATGTGTATAGGCGAAGGTACATCTAACGTTTTAAATGATTCGAGTATACTGGTGTCTATCTGAGAATCTTTCAGTACTTCAATAACCTGAGAAAATGATTGCGCTAAGAAGTCTTGAGGTGCAATGTATTGATAAAATACAAAGTGAACCAGTGCGATGATAACAGCGGCAAAGAAATAAAGCATAGTGCCAAATCGCCAAGCGTGGTAAAAGCTGATTTTGCCTTCTAACTCTGTATCGCGGTATTTTTTCGTCAGAAACCAAGCAATAGCGGGTACTGCCAATGTTAGTAACCAATATACAATATTAAAAGATGGAAATGAAAAACTAAGGATAAAAAAGACGTATTTCACAGCCCAGTAGATTCCGAGAGCCAATCCATAAGACATGGCGCTTTTTAATAGTAAATTGTTTGTATCATTCATGACCTTGTAGGTTTTAATTATATCTATTATTATAATCTATATATACCAACAAAATTACTAATTTAATGCAATAAACCAAATTAAAAAGAACAAAAAAAAAGGATACCTAATTAAATTAAGTATCCTTTTTCTGAGCCTCTTGTCGGATTCGAACCAACGACCCCGAGATTACAAATCACGTGCTCTGGCCAACTGAGCTAAAGAGGCAAGTGGATAAGCTTACTACATCGCGCCGCTACAACTAAGTACCCTTGCTGCGATCAAGCCCTGGGGGATTCCAAAGGAGCATGCCGTGTAGGACTTATCCGGGGACAAAGGTAGATATATTTTTTGTATCTGCAAGTATTTGAGGAAGAATTTTCGATAAATAATAAAATAATATTTCTTGAGATGTGTCTCTGAATGGCTAATCTGTTGTTAATGTATTGATTAGTTTGGATTGGGTGTAAACGTGTTTTGGTATGTTTTTATTAGGCTTAATAGATTTTGTGCTTTTCCTATCTGTTGTTTTTCATTTCCATGTATCTTTTTAATCTTTTGACCTTGGTCGTCTGATCGTACAACCTTGGTCATACGATTGTACAACCTTGGTCGTTCGATCATACAACCAAGGTCAAAAGATTAAATATCGGCAGTAACGACGTAAGATATACCGTGTGCAATGTATAAACGCCAAGACGTTTTAAGAAAAACAGTCAATATATAAAAGGTGGAGGATATGCGGTATTTTGTAATCGAAAGGGTGAA
>CAMQTD010000020.1 GCA_947036995.1 uncultured Parabacteroides sp. | reverse complement strand
CAAAACATTGATACACTGAATTATACAGGTGGTGAATTAAATAAATTTCAAACTACTGGTGCGGTGATATCATGCGCTGTAGCGCGCGACTTGCTACTACATTATATTGAAAAAAAACGCAAAGGCAGCATCTAAAATAGTTAACTATTTTAGATGCTGCCTTTGCGGATATTAAAAGAGAAATAGTACAGTTCTCAATTTATACGTACAAAGTAAGCGAAAATCAATCTTTCACCTCTTCGTAATCTACATACTCACCTTCATCTTTAGCTATAATTTTCTTTTTAGCTGGTTGTTGTGTGTATGTTTGCTGTGTAGTTTGTTGTTTCTTGCGTTTACCTTGCTCATCAGCATGACGCGCTTGTTGCTGTTTCCCTGCATTACCACTACCAAAAAGAATACGCTTAAAGGTGCGGAAAACTGAAAAGCCTAGCAATGCCATCAATAAAAGAAAAAAGCCAAACACAACAAATAAGAATTTAAACATAATCTAAGAATTTTATGATTTCGTTCTACTTATAATAGACAATATAATATACAATAAAATAGTAGCTGATACACCTAAGAAGCCCCAAAGCGTAACGAATAGCACGGTGGAAGCAATTAAAATATATCTATATTCGTTTCCTTTCCAGCCTATAGATTTGATTTTGAGTGAGAACATAGGTATCTCGGCAATCAATAAATAGGAGGTTAATCCCACTAAAAGCAGTGCAACTGCTATATAAAGAATAACATGCTGAGCGGCTAATTGTTGAGTCGAATAGATTATTGATATCCAGAAAAGCGCATTAGCTGGTGTAGGCAATCCAATAAAAGAGGTTGTTTGGCGTTCGTCTACATTAAACTTAGCCAAGCGAAGTGCCGAAAATGAGGGAATAATAAAGGCTAAATAGGGTATATAAGTAACCCATGCAGCTGCCGAGAGCAAAGGCACGACAGAAGATAGCATATAAAACAGAATCATTCCTGGGGCAACTCCAAAGCTAACCACATCAGCCAAAGAGTCTAACTCTTTTCCGATCGGTGAGTAGGCATGCAGCAATCTTGCAGCAAATCCATCAAAAAAATCAAATATAGCTCCGAAAAGAACAAATAGGGACGCCCATAGTAGTTGTCCTTCAAAGGCTAATGTACATGCAATACACCCCGAACATAAGTTCAAGCAAGTGATAGCATTCGGTACATGTTTTATTACGTTCATCTTTTTTTTCTTAAAGTCGTGCGATTGGTGTTTGGTTTCCTGTAACCTTTTGGTCCATCTCTACCAATACTTCGGTTCCGATAGGTAAGAATACATCCACGCGCGATCCAAATTTAATAAATCCAAATTGATCATCTACATGACATTTCTCTCCAACCTTAGCGTAGGTTACAATACGGCGAGCCAATGCACCTGCAATCTGACGCGCCAATACATCTACACCTTTCTTTGTTGTGATAACAACCGTAGAGCGTTCGTTTTCCGTACTTGATTTGGGTAAATATGCAGCCATGAATCGTCCATTTTGATGAGAAACATGTTTTACTGTTCCATTTACAGGAAACCAGTTTGCATGTACATTAAACACAGACATGAAAATAGATACCTGTAGACGTTTGTCTCCAAAGTATTCTTTTTCCATAACCTCCTCGATTGCTACAATTACGCCATCAGATGGTGCAATAACTAAGCCTTCGGAATCGTACGGAAAGCGGCGGAATGGACTTCTAAAGAAGTTCAATACCAGCAGAAATAGAATAGTTGATATGGTAAGAACAGAATAAAACGCTATTGTTGTTCCCAACCAATGGTATAAAGAGATGTTGATTACAAATAGAATTGTAAAAAACGTAAGTAATATTCCTGTTCCTTCTCGGTGTACTTTCATGCTTATTGATTAATTTACTTAATACAAGCTACAAAAATATTGATTTTTTTATGGATTACCAAACATTTACTTGATCTTCGGTGTTTCTACCTCATTTAATTCTACATACCATAGATATCCAGTAACCTCTTTATACCCCATTTGCTTGATTAGGGCTACATAGTTTTTGATTTGTGTTTGGTATTTCTTCTCTTTTTTAAGTCCGAATTTGTAATCTACTACTACGACTTTATCATCTGCAATCATCACACGGTCGGGGCGTTTGGCAAGTCCTTCGCCAAAGAGTATGTCTACTTCGTTGAGTACTTTCCACGATCCATCGAACCAGCTTAACACCAATTCGTTAGAGAGTATCTCGTTTAGCTTTTCGGTTAGTTGCATTGCCTCGTCGGAGTTGATAATGCCTACGGTTAGGTATTTATCTACCGACGATTTTACATCTGCCGTTGTACGTATTTTACTTAACACCTCGTGCATTAAAGCGCCGTGCTTTCGCTGTTCGTTGTCGAAAAAGAGCCCTTTACCTTGCAAGCGCAGGCGTAAACGGTCTTGTGGCGTGATCGAACAGATACGCTTCATCTCTACCTCTTCGAGTTGTTGATCTGAGGCTTCTTTCTGCTTTGTATGCCACCAGTCGCCATATTCGAAGCGAGATTCTTCGTTTTTAAATAGGCTATTGAGTTGAACCAAAGGCTCGCCATCTTCGGTAGATTCGTCTCCTTGGGTGGTTACGCTACCCCAAATAAGATCTGCTACACCTGTTAGTGTACCCTCTTTTTTCGGACGAGGGGCGCAAACAATAAGCTCCTCTTTGGCACGTGTAAAGGCAACGTAAAGCATGTTTAAGTTGTCGATAAAGGCACGCAACTGCTCTTCGTAATATTCGCGTGCAAAGATGGTATTACCGAGCGAACTGCCATACTTAACGGGTACTAAGTGTAACTGGTTAAATGGCTTTTCGGTTGGGTGACACCACAGAATAGGTGCATTTTGGGCGCTGCTTTCTAATGTCCAATCGCCAAAAGGTATAATAACGGTTTTAAAACCTAATCCCTTGGATTTGTGTACCGTTAAGATGCGGATTGCATCCTGTGCATCGGGGGTAATGATGGTTTTGGTACACCCTTTCTCGTCCCACCAATTTAAGAATCGCGCCAAATCGGCACTCTCTTTTTGGGAGAAAGATAAAATCATATCCATAAAACTTTGCACAAAAACCTGATCGCTATCTTTAAATTCAGCATTAAAGAGTCGGATCAATCCCTCTGTGATCTCGTACAGCGACTCTTTTGAGAGGATCATCAGTGTCTCTGAAACCGCTTTCGGGAAAGATTTAATTGCCTCAAAATTAGAGATATTACTCGGCTGATCTACGGGTGCTAGCAGAATTGTATAGTTGTATAATGCCATCTGCTTCGCTGTTTCGTCTGCTGGGTTGAGCAGGTAGCGCAATAGCGTAATGATAAACCGAACAGCACTCGAACTGGCTACAAATAGTGCCTCGTCCGAGATAATATCGTATCTGTATTGATTGGATGGATACTCAATTTTATATTTCAGCAGCGTGTCGGCAACACGTGCTCCTTCGTTATTGGTACGCACTAGGATTGCAATATCGCGTAGGGCGTAGCCATTGTCTTGAAGTGTTTCGAGGTAGTGGGGGAGTCGTTCGAGGGCTTTATCTTTCCAATCACTATCCTTCTCTTTCTCTAAAAACTCAATATGTACGTGTCCATCTTGGCTTTGAAACTTCGGTGGAACGTGTTGATATAGCTTTGCATAGGCTTGCGTTATCTTTTGATTGATAACGGCTTGCTCTTCGTCTGCTAAAGACGACGCTTGTAGGCCTGCATTTAATTTCTCTTGTAATATTTGAGGTGCTTTGGTAAATAGCGCATTGTTAAATTCGACAATGCAACGGCAGCTACGCCAGTTTTCGGCTAATACTTTATCAACAACTCCTTCGTGTCGAAAGTCTTTGGCTACCTGCGTATCTAACAGCGTCCAATCCGAACTTCTGAAACGGTAGATACTCTGCTTTACATCGCCTACAATCAGGTTGAAACGTTCGTTAGAGAGACTCTCCTTAATAAGCGGACGGAAGTTTTCCCATTGCATGCCGCTGGTATCTTGAAATTCGTCGATCATATAGTTATCAATGCTTACGCCTGTTTTCTCATATATAAAGGGCGCATCGCTGCCATCTATCACCTTGTTTAATAGTTCGGTGGTATCGGCAATCAGCATGATATTTTTATCTTTTCGATAGGTGTGTATACGTGCCGAGATATCGTTTAAGATGCCCAACGTGTAGTAATATCGAATAATTTCTTTTGCTGTGTAATAGCTTGTTAGCTGTTCGAAGAATTGAATAATATCGGCAATGCATTGATTCAATCCATTGTTAAACACATCCGTTATTTGGGCTTTAAGCTCCTCGTTCATTTTAGCGGTAAACATCCCCTCTACATTATCGACCCAACTTAAAAAGGTTGCCGAAGGGGGTTTCATAATGCCTAAGGCAAAGCGTTGAAGAAAAAACATAGACGAGTTGGCTCCACCTTTAAAGTCGTTTGGCTTTAAGGCATACTGCTCCAATAGATCAACACCGCGCTGTCCTAACGCCTTGGCATTCGATTCTGTTGCACGGATGATACCATATAGGGCTTCTTTGTAGGATTGGATCGATTTCTTATCGGCTAAATCTTCTTGCAGCTCTTTTTCAAATACTTTGAAACTCTCTTTGAATAGCTCTTTAGCCAGTTGCGTCATGTCTTTGCGCAGATTCCACGAAAGTCCATTTTCAACTTTATCTTCGGCAAAACTAATCAACCAGCCGAGTAGTTCTTTGTTTTCGGGTTTATCAAGCGAACCCAATAAACTATCAATTGCCTCGTCTAGCACTAAGAATTGGTCCATTTCGAGACCATAACCTCCCTGCAACCCGATTTCACGTGCAAAAGCGCGCATGGTCTGTTGGAAGAAGCTATCAATTGTACTGATATTAAAAGCAGAATAGTCGTGCAGGATTGTAATCAAAATAGCTTTAGCCTGCGCTCGAACCTGCTTTTCGGAGAGGTGAAACTCTTTGGTAAGTAGGGCAATAAAGTCCGACGTTTTACCCGAAGAGAGGTTATACAGCTCTTCAATGATGCGCGTTTTCATCTCGTCCGTAGCCTTGTTTGTAAACGTAACGGCTAGGATGCGACGAAATGCACCAGGTCCGGAAAACAACAATTTTAAGTACTCACCCGTTAAGGTGTACGTTTTTCCTGAACCAGCTGAAGCTCTGTATACGGTAATCATTAGATGATACGGCTTTTGGTGTAACCTTCTTTATTTAATACTTCTAACACCTTTTTTCTAAGGTCTCCTTGAATGATAACTTCGCCATCTTTAGCAGAGCCACCTACGCCACATTTTACTTTAAGCATTTTGCCTAAAGCAGTTAAGTCGTCCGTAGTGCCTAAAAATCCGGTGATAAGTGTTACGGCTTTACCTCCACGGTTTCTTTTATCCAGTGAGATGCGCAACAGTTGTTTCTCTTTCAGACGTGTTTCAACCTCTTCCTCCTCTTCTGTATCGTAGCTGAAGTTGGGGTTTGTCGAATAAACAACATTCAATCGTTCTTTCCAATCGTTTGATTTCATCTTTTAATCTTTAAATTTAATTTACGCTTTAATAATCAGTACCGTAGCATACGCCGAGATGCCCTCTTCACGCCCTGTAAAACCAAGTTTTTCGGTTGTTGTAGCCTTGATAGAGATATCCTCTACAGGCACATGCATCACCTCAGCAAGTGTTTGCTGCATGCTTGGGATGTGTGGGTTTAGTTTAGGACGTTCGGCACAAATAGTTGCATCGATATTACTGAGTTCGTACCCTTTCTCACGGATGAGCTGCATCGTATCTTTAAGTAAGATCTTACTATCTATATCTTTATAAACGCCAGCGGTATCAGGGAAATGGTAGCCAATATCTCTTAGATTGGCTGCACCAAGGAGGGCATCGCATAGGGCATGAATCAATACATCGGCATCCGAGTGTCCGAGTAGCCCCAACGTATGTTCTAACTGAATACCTCCCATCCACAAAGCTCTATCTGGAACTAGTGCATGTACATCAAAACCAAAACCAACTCTTATTTTCATAATTTATCGAATATGGAAATCTAATAATTTGCGTTCGCCAATATACCCCTGCAAGTGGTCGTTAATCGCTACTTTACCTACGCCAACGGGTGTACCTGTATAGATCAAGTCTCCAATCTTTAGCGTAAAAAAGCGACTTACATAGGCTATAATCTCATCTACCTTGAATATCATATCCGAGGTGTTGCCTTGTTGTACTTTCGTCCCATTTATATCTAAATGAAATGGGATCTTATTCACATCACCCACACGGTCTACAGGAATAAATTCTCCTAACACGGCAGAGTGGTCAAATGCTTTACTCAGCTCCCAAGGTAATCCTTGTGCACGTAGTTTTGTTTGCAGGTCTCTGGCGGTGAAGTCGATTCCGACCGTTACTTCATTGTAGTAACGATGTGCAAAACGTTCGGCTATATTCTTACCCAAACGCCCTATCTTCACAACAATCTCGGTTTCGTATTCTATTTCACTCGAAAAGTCTGGAATAAAGAACGGTTTCCCATCTTTTAGCAACGACGAGTCGCTCTTCATAAAGATGGTAGGCTCTGTTAATTCCAATGTATTGTTTAGCTCCACGTTGTGTGCAGCGTAATTCATTCCTACAGCAATTACTTTCATATCTTATCTTCTATTTTTTCAACAGCATTGAGGCGGTTAAACATTACCGCTAAATGGGCATACATGGAGGTGTTTTGTACCACAACGGTAGGAGGCACCTGAATACGAAACGGTGTAAAGTTCCAGATAGCCTTGATTTCGTTGGCAATGGCAACATTGGTAACATCTTGGGCTCTGTTTACAGGCACTGTTAATACGCCAATGGTTGCCTGATGAAGTTTTTGTTTAGTACCTAATTCACTGATGTGATATACTGGTATCCCATTAATGAATGTATTGGCAAGCTCTGGACGTACATCAAAACCAGCTACGATCTCAAGCCCATATTGTGTTAATCCTGAGTCTCTAAGCAAAGCAGCACCAAGGCTACCCACACCAAAAAGAAAGGCTTTGTGCGAAGTTGTAAACCCAAGAAACTCATCTAATACATCGATCAACGTATTGATATCATAACCTACACGGGTTTTACCAGCAATGTTGACAAAGGATAAATCTTTTGCTACTTTAGATGAATCTACGCTAATCTCTTTCGCTATTTGCGTAGACGAAACATGGCTTTCGCCCCGTAGTTTGAGCAATTTCACAAATGCTAAATACCACGGAAGCCTTCTTAATGTCGGCTCTGGTACGTTCCAATTCTGTTTATCTATTTCGTTTGCCATGAATAACCCTCGTTTATAATATGATGATGTAAGCGTGCAAAAATACAACAAAATAGACAAATGCAGTAAAGATTTTGATAAAGAGTTTGTAATGAAAAGTTCTAATTGCTATTTGTACTGCCTGTGGAAATGTAGTTTGAGGCAAAAGGAGGAGCAAAAGAAAGGAGATATTCGGTGTTGTGATTGGGGTTTAAACAAAAACAGGGCGGAATATATTTACGTTGATCGAATCGTCCGTAAATATATTCCGCCCTGCTGTGTATAGCTAGAGAATAAAATTAGCGCTTACTCTTTGCCTTTTCGTCTGCAATTATCTTTTGCATAGCGGCAACCTTTTTAGGGTTCTCTTTCGCTATGTTCTTTTGCTCACCTAGATCTTTTTTCAGGTTGTATAATTGAGGCTCTTTGCTTGCTCCTGTCTCAATGTTTGTTAGCTTACTGTAACCAGAACCATTGCGCGGAGCGATATACTTCCAAGTACCATCCGATACGGCTAGAGAACCGGCATGTTCCATAACGTATTCACGCCCTTTCTTATCTTTACCCATTAAGGCTTTAAGCTGATTTTGACTATCAGGAGCAGCACCTGTAGGAAGTGTTTGCTTCAATAGCGCTGCCATAGAAGCGTAAAAGTCTACCTGCGATACTAAGGCGTTAGATACTTTTGGTTTGATTTCGTCTGCCCAACTAACGATCAGTGGCACACGTGTTCCTGCTTCAAAAGAGCTATATTTACCCCCTCTAAAAGGACCCCATGGGCGGTGTTCGCCTAATAATTGAACAGCTTGATCTGCATAACCATCATCCACAACTGGACCATTATCACTGGTTAAAACGATTAATGTATTCTCTAATACACCTTTTTCTTCTAGTGCTCTGATTATTTCGCTTACACTCCAATCAAACTCCAATAAAGCATCTCCACGTGGTCCCATTCCACTCTTTCCTACAAATCTTGGATGTGGTACACGAGGTACGTGCACATCGTTGGTTGCAAAATAGAGGAAGAAAGGTTCAGCGCTGCTATTTTCAATAAATTGAACTGCTTTATGTGTGATGCTATCTCCAATGTTTTCGTCTTTCCAAAGTGCTTGCTTGCCACCTTTCATATAACCAATACGCGATATACCATTTACAATCGCTTGATTGTGTCCGTGGTTAAGGCTTGGCTTTTGTACTGTTAGTAGCTCTGGGTGTGTTTTACCCAATGGTTCGCCAGCGAAAGGTTTTTTGTAACTAACCGAGATCGGATCGTTTGGATCTAGGTTTACGACACGTTGATTTTCTACGAATACACAAGGTACACGGTCTCCCGTAGCTGCCATGATGTATGAATAGTCGAAACCGATATCTTTAAGTCCTGGTGTGATGTAGCCATTCCAATTCTGCGTGCCTGTTTTATCTCCTAAACCTAAGTGCCATTTACCGATAACACCTGTTTTATATCCAGCTGTTTGGAATAAATCTGCCATTGTAGGTTGTTCTGGACGGATAATCATACCAGCATCTCCTGCTGCAACACCTGTATCGGGTCTTCTCCACGAATATTCTCCTGTTAAAAGCGAATAGCGCGAAGGTGTACTTGTCGATGCCACTGTATGCGCATCTGTAAAGCGAACGCCTTGTTTTGCTAAACGGTCTACGTTGGGTGTGTGGATGGTTTTTGATCCATTGCAACTAAAATCGCCATAGCCAATATCATCGGCTAAAATAAATACTACGTTGGGTGATTGTTGTGTAGTTTTTTGACCATGTGCTGCCGTAGCTAATAGCATGGTAGTTCCAATTCCTGCAATTTGAAAGAGTGTGTGTTTCATTTTCATGTCAAATTAAATATTGTATTCTTATTCTTTGCTTTTCAAAAAGGTTATAACTCAGATGGGTTATAACCTTTTGATATATTTCTATTCAAGTCTGAATTCGCGCATTTCTGCCATTTCATTGTATTCGTCCCATGTAGGATCAATTTCTGTATAGATCTCAATAGGAAGTAGTTCGAATGGGGCAAGTGCCTCATTCAGACGTTCGCCAAATACACGAGTTGTACGTGCATAGTAAACCCATACTTTTTCGTTTCCACCTGTATATGTGCTAGTGTGAATGGCTAATTTGTCTTTTTCCATCACTTTGTCTAATGCCTCTTCTACTTGCTCCATTAATTCAGCAACTTCATTGGTAGGCATTTTCTTTACATCACCTTCATATTTCCAAGTGATTTCGGCACGTTCTTTTAGTTTTCCTGTTTGGATAAACTCATCTAACTCTTCACGTCCACGAATCATTAACATATCGCCTTGTTCGTTTTCAGAAAGCGCTGTAAACCATTTATTGCTAAGTCTCATAATTTATATTTTATTTGAATTGTTGATTCTTTCGTTGTCTCCATAACTGGTAAGAGTTAATCCCATTTTGCCACAATACATACGCAGCAGGTCCGATAGAGGAGACTGGTGAGAGGTATACTTGTGCCATCCAGATGGCGAGAATTGTATTTTTTTGCCCCATACCCTGCTGTGCAGAGATGGTGTCACCATAGCGCTTGCCTAGCATACGTCCAATAGCAAACTGCGCTATGCAGATAACAAATGCTATTCCGGCAATCGCAAATTGTTCTAGGTAATTTGGATTCTCTTGGTTCACCAAAAACAGAACAGTCTTACCCGTTACAATCGCAAGTGCCAATGCCCAAAGATAAAACCCAAGCTGACGGACACTCGCTATTTTCTCCTGCACCGGCTTTGCATATTTACGAATTAACCATGCTGCAATAAGCGGAAACAGTAAGAGTGGTGCTACCTGCTTGCAGATATACAGAAATGATTCTGCAAAAGGAAGATCACTATGTGTACCTAGCAAAGAGAAAATAAGTGGTGCACCCAAGGCAACCGCCAAACTACTCAATAGGGTATAGGTAGTTAGAAACACAATATTCCCTCCTAACATTCCTGTAATAACAGCGGACGATGTAGCAGTAGGGGCAATTAGGCAAATTAATGCACTTTCTGCCATTACTAGATTAAATTTATACAGCAAGCCGTAGATGCATAATCCTCCTCCTAATTGAATGAATAACATCCAAATATGCAACCACTCAATCTTTAGTTGACTAAAAGATATTTTGCTGAATGTTACAAGTAACATTGAGAAGATAAGCAGCGGAGTCAATACGGCTAATTGTCCAAACAGTGGATAAAATAACATGCCACTACCCATCGCTATGGGTAGCATCCAATCTTTCAAGAGTTTAAGCATCTGTTATTTTTTACTGATTCGTGTCAATAGTATTTTGTCTCTAACCTCCGCAATAATGTAGCTAGACTCATCAACGATATCAAACGTATATGTCGGGTAATTTTGTTGTAGTATAGGCAAATTGCTGGCTACAACAAATAATAAGCCCTCTGTTGGCTGTTCTGATTCGAAATTACGGAAATTGTTGCCTAGGTAGAAATTCAGACCATACATGTTTCGATACGTTCTTAAGTCGTTAATAACATAGGCTCTATCTTCTGCAATGTTATGTTCTGTTTTTAATCGCTCTACAAATATTTTAGCAGAACTACATTGACGTATAGCAGGCAATACAATGCCATCAATCACCAAATGAACCGCAAATGTTAGTGCAATGGTTGCATACAAAATCTTAATATTATTCTTTTTACTCATTTGGTAAAAAGAAACCAGCAGAATAAAGAATAAAAACAGGATGATGCAACTATTTTTAATCGTAGGCACTGTAAGCGCCTCTTCAATGGATGCTATTTGTGCCAATACACTCGGCTTAGTTGTAAAATTGGTAATCAATGCCTTTAGTGAAATTAGTTGCGTCGAAACCAAAGCCAAGCCAATAAAAGCAGTTGTAGTTACTGAAATGAGAAAAGCAGCAAATATACGTGTTACTTTTGTTCTATATTCTGTAACGTAAATAGCATATTTAGCTAGATATAGTGCAATAAAAGGGTATACTGGTAGTAAATAGACACTTCGTTTACTCGAAGGAATTGAATAGAATAGTATGATGCAGAAAATAGCGACTAAACTAAATAGGTACGGCTTTGGCATCTCTTGAATTCGTTTCCATGTTTCAACAGCTGCTGTTCGGATCGATTGCTTCGCCCATGTAATTTTTAATCCTACAAGTGAGCATAGGAAAAAGAGTGTCCAAGGAATAAATCCGAGAGCAAGAGTTTGGAAGTTATGCAAGAAATTGTTTTCATGCCCTAGTGCATAATTGATCTTGGGTACATCCAAATGAAAGAATCTACCAAAATTTTCTGCCAACATCACGTTTAAGAAGTTATCTCCGCCCTGTTTCCAAGCAGCAATATACCACAGTGCAGGCAAAAACAGCGATGAAATAAAGGCGTAGCAAAGTGTTCTTATAATTTTCACCAAACTATATTTCTGCAAAACCAACAAATAAGCGCCGAAAACAAATAACGGCAGAACAACACCAACAGGTCCTTTTGTTAATATCGCACCACTTAACAGCAATGGAATCATCACAGGAAGCCCTTTGAGTTCTAATTTCTCTTCCCAACGGTACAGCTGAATCAAGGCTAACACGATAAATGCTGTAAGAATCATATCTACACGCGTAGTCATTGCCGCTCGATGCAGCTCCAGACTAGTGATTAATATCAGCGTGGCAATAAATGCTTCTTGAAAACGAACACGTTTACCTAAAAAGATTAATATAAAGCCAATCATTATTGTAAATGCAATAGCTGACGGGAGACGTGCCGTAAATTCCGAAACATACCCTTGTGGATAAGATGCAACAGCCATCAACCAATGTGCCATGGGTGGCTTATAGGCAAATTCATTCGCATAAACCTGAGGGAGTATCCAATTGCCACTCTCAAGCATTGAAATAGCAACAGATGCTTCACGCGGTTCGCCTTTGGTGGCAAAATCGCTTAATCCAATCCAAGGTAATACAGAGATAATACAGATTATCACCGCCATTGTGATTGGCTTCTGAAGATAGAGGTATTGAAGTGCTGATGTACGCATAAGTTTATAATGGGTTTTGCCCGCTTTATATTAATACTAAATATTTGGGCAAAGATAGCTAAAATCAACAAATAGAGTGATTTTAATCCTACTTTTTGATGTTAATTGGGGGGAAAAGAATAGTCAATGAGAAAATAAATGATTTTTTTTCGTCTAAAAATTTGGTAGTATGAAATAAAGCCGTATCTTTGCATCGCATTAGAACAAAAGAGGGCGATTAGCTCAGTTGGTTCAGAGCATCTGGTTTACACCCAGAGGGTCGGGGGTTCGAATCCCTCATCGCCCACAGAAAAAGAGTAGAATTCTATTTATAGAGTTTTACTCTTTTTTTTTGTTTAAACAAATCCCAAAAAGAAGCCAAACAAGTATTTAGCAAATAATAAATACAACCTACCACATAGAGCACACGCAAAAAAAAAGGATAAACCGCAAAACCGAACAGTTATGCATCTACCCAAACCAACCGAAACAGATAAAATCAAATTATTTACACACACCCATCCATTACATCATCTCACTTATACAGCCCAACGATTATCAAATCCCATAAACGCATCCGCACAGAGAACACATTGTCCACAATAGAATAAAAACACAAGAGAGCTCCATACAGAAACCTTTAGCATCCATTCGACGAATTCCACTCGCACCAACAAAACAACCAAAGAGAAGAGTCTATTACTCGTTTTACAAGCAGAAGAGAAAAAAGGGCTATCCGATAAAATATAGCTATACAATTATACATACAATACAACGCTTACGAGCAGCTACAATAGGGCACAAAAAAAAAGGTTTAGAACGTAATGTTCTAAACCTTTCCCTAAACCTGTTGTCTCACAAGGATTCGAACCTTGTCAGGCAGAACCAAAAACTGCAGTGCTACCATTACACCATGAGACAATCGCTGTATGCTTTATTTCTTTAAAGCGATGCAAAGATAGGGTTAATTTTTAAAGCTGCAAACTTTTAGAGCACTTTTTTCACTTTACTATGCAAAAAAAGTAGTTTTTCTTTCCTTTTTGCACTAAAAGGTACTTTTCATCCAATAATGAGTCTAAATTTAGCACTTCATCGTATGCTGCAAGCTTTTCTTTATTTACACTAATACCACCAGCTTGTACTAATTTTTTCATCTCACCTTTTGATGGGAAGATAGCTGCATGATCGGTAAATAGGTCGACCGCTTTGATTCCTTCAGCTAAAGCTGCTTTCGAAATTTCAAATTGAGGCACACCGTCAAACACAGCAAGCAATGTAGGCTCATCTAGTCTCTTTAGCGCTTCAGAAGTAGCATTACCAAATAAGATAGTAGAAGCTTCTACTGCCGCATCATAATCCTCTATAGAGTGTACCATTACTGTTACCTCTTTTGCCAAGCGTTTTTGAAGCGGACGTAAGTGAGGAGCTGCTGCTTGTTCTTCGCACAATGCATCAATCTCTTCTCTTGAAAGATCCGTGAAAATTTTAATATACTTAGCAGCCTCAGCATCACCTACATTCAACCAAAATTGATAGAAGCTATAAGGTGTTGTATATCTACGATCTAACCAGATATTACCAGATTCTGTTTTACCAAATTTACCACCATCAGCTTTTGTTATCAACGGACAAGTCAAAGCAAATGCCTCTCCAGCCTCTTTACGGCGGATCAACTCTGTTCCTGTGGTAATATTACCCCACTGATCAGAACCACCCATCTGAAGACGACAATTCTCATGCTTATATAGGTGAAGAAAGTCATATCCTTGAAGCAATTGATATGAAAATTCTGTAAATGACAATCCTGTATTTGACTCAGCACTTAAACGCTTCTTTACTGAATCCTTAGACATCATATAATTCACAGTTAAGTGCTTACCGATATCACGGATAAAGTCTAGGAACGAATAATCTTTCATCCAATCGTAATTATTCACCAATTTGGCTGCATTCGGAGCATCTGAATCAAAATCTAAAAATTTTGCTAGTTGCGTCTTGATACTATCTTGATTGTGGCGAAGTGTTACCTCGTCTAATAAGTTACGTTCTGCTGATTTAAGTGATGGATCACCAATCATACCAGTTGCACCACCAACTAATGCGATAGGACGGTGCCCTGCACGTTGTAGGTGTTTCAACATCATTACACTCACCAAGTGACCAATGTGTAACGAATCAGCCGTAGGATCAATACCTACATAACCTGAAGTTAATTCTTTTGCTAACTGCTCTTCAGTACCTGGCATCATATCGTGGATCATGCCTCTCCATCTTAATTCTTCTACGAAATTCATTTTATTGTATTGTATGTTGTTCTTTGTAATAAATGCAAATGTACGATTTTTATTTAGGTTCGTTTAAATACCAACCTAAAATTGTTTGCAATCACTTGCTGCAATTGTAAAATATCGACACCTAAATGCCATGCCATCTGCGTATAATTGGATTGAATGGTGGTTTCGGAATCGTCTGTTTCAATAAACAAATGGTCTAAGCAACCGAAAGGAAGTGCATGACTGTTGTAATAGGTAGCATATGAAAGGTAAAATCCATGCTTCAGCAACTGCTGAGCCAAGATTGCATTACCTCGATAACCATGAATTATCCATGGCTGATTAGGCTTAAATTGCTTTTTGATAGCAATTAATTCGCCCCACGCCTTTACGCAGTGAATCAGTAGTGGCTTTTGAACTGTTTCGGCTAAGTTAATTTGTAATTCAAAAATAGCTTGCTGAAGCTCCAAGGAAATAGCTTTTTTCTTATCTAACCCAGCTTCTCCAATAGCGAGCACTTGTGGCAAACATGCAACTTCGCACAAATATTCAAATGGTATACTTTTAGACTGTACTGTCACATCCCACGGATGAATACCAACCGAATAATATCCCTGATCTAAAATTGGAACAGAACAGGCTAAAGACATGCTTTGCACACGAATATTCTGAATAGATACAACCTCTGCATCTAAGCAGGAACGATGGGTATGTATATTATAGTATTTCATCACGGCACAGGATCGTATCCACTTCCTCCCCAAGGGTTACATCGCAAGATTCGCTTAACAGCTAGATATACGCCCTTAAAGGGTCCATGTTTTTGAATTGCTTCGATAGCATAAACAGAGCAAGAGGGGGTAAACCGACAGGCAGCAGGCGTCATAGGAGAGATGCAATACCTATAGAAATGAATAGGAAGCAGCACAAACCATATCAGCAAGCGTTTCATACCACCCTTTCGTTAAGTAGTCTAATCGCTTTACGCATCCCTTTTTCTATCGCTTCTATGGGCTGAACCACTTTATCTACATAGAGAAATGCGACTAAAAGTGATTTGTTTTTTTCCACCAAAGGGTCAATCAAATCATATTTCTGCAAGCGGTATGCCTCACGTGCTTGACGTTTGATTAAATTACGCTTCACTGCTCTTTTAAATTTTTTCTTCGGAACACTCACCATTATAGATACTTGCGCAGGCATCTCTTCTTCTAATGCAAGGTAGATTATGCGAAAAGGAAAAGCGATAAACGACTCGCCACTTGCAAAAAGCAAATCAATGTGACGCTTCCACGAGATGCGCTCGTCTTTTGAGAGAGTAAATTTTCGTTCTGTCATAGGATATAATTCAAACATAAAAGAACCAAACCCCCTTCTAAAAACAAGCAACTATACACTTGCGTGTACACCTACTTATTTTCAAAAAGGGGTTCGTTATTATTACTTATAGTCAATACTAGTATACGTTGTACTGACTTAACTATTATTTTTTAAATACAACTCAAGCGCTGCCGTCATAGAGGGAGCCTCGGGTGTAGGTGCTTCTACATCCAAACTCAAGCCTGCGTCTTTTGCTGCTTTTGCTGTTGTAGGACCAAAGGTTCCAATCTTAATATCTTTTTGTTCAAAGTCTGGAAAATTCTTCATTAATGAAGTAATCCCCGATGGACTAAAAAACACCAACATATCGTAATCGAACTTTTCGTTAGCTCCAAAATCATTACTTACTGTGCGGTACATAACCGCTTTCTGAAACTCAATCTTCTTAGCTTCAAGAATAGACAATAGATCATCTTTATGAACATCAGATACAGGTACTAAGTAAGACTCCTTAGGATGTTTACAAATAACTGTAGCAAGATCATCCACCTTACCTGTCTGCCCATAAAATATTTTGCGTTTTCTGTACACAATATACTTTTGAAGATAAACAGCCACGGTCTCTGTCATACAAAAATATTTCATTGTCTCAGGAATCACTACTCTCAACTCTTCACATAAGTGAAAGAAATGATCAATAGCTGTTCGTGCCGTAAATACTACAGCCGAGAAATCCAAGATTGAAACTCTTTGTTGTCTAAATTCTTTCGCCGAAAGAGGCTCTACTTTAATAAAAGGACGAAAATCTATGTTTACGTCATACTTCTCTGCGATCTCGAAATACGGAGATTTCTCAGATGCGGGTTTTGGTTGTGAAACCAATAATTTTTTGATATTCAATGCCATAAAGTACTTTTCTCGATAAAATTATACTGATATATCAAACCTTCGTACAACAATATCAGAGGTAAAATTTCTTGGGTGCAAAGGTACAAAATCAAATACAATATATTACTACCTTTGTTATTAAATATACGTATTACTTTATAAAATATTACTAATCGAGACAAAATAAACAAAAATAGTAACAATATGAAGGCGATATCAAGGTGTTTCTGAACAAAAACAAGCCATAATACAGGAATGTAAAGCGTAACACCAAAAACAATTTGAACCGCATTATACCCATTTTTCCACAATCGATATTGCTGCTCTTCGAAAAAGAGTCTGCCTACCACAAAATAAAGAAACTGCTTTAACGTATAATAGACAAGTATAATTCCGAAAACACCTAACAAAACAAGCAATTGTTGCAGCTCTGAAATAGAAGAATCAATTCGATTATATACGCGCGCGACATTAAACAATGCAACACTTACCAGTAGTAACATTTGAAATATCATAAAGCCCCGAAAAAACAACACGCTGCCAGAATTAAAAGAGAGTAACGACTGCCTTTCTTTTACCTGAAACAGGTTTCGACATATATATATAACCTGCTTGATATTGTTATGATATATAATAGCAAAACAAAAAAACAACACCAATAATGAGCCAAATAAAACGTCGCCAAATAATTGCCCCTTTTCTATCGGCACTCCAGCATATTCATTTAATGTACCTATATCCACTTGTTGCATAATGCTATTTCTATTCAATCTGAGTGTATGTTACTTGAGTCTGTAAAGGTAGTAATTATTAGGAGCAACACTTTCTATTCATACAGCGTTACTCCTAATGTAATAATTATTCTGTTATTAATGAAAACTCTGCTATTGAAGCTTGTTTTACACCATTCACTTGGCTTGTTGCCTTGAATTTAATCTCTATTCCTTTTGTTGGTGCAAAACGAATAGTTTGCTGAATTGGGTTATGCTTAATATTGGAAAACTCACCCGAAGAAACCAACCGATTATCAACAAATAGTTGATACGTATTAATATGCCCACCCGCATCTCTAGATTGATTTGGTGTATAATTAAACCCGCTAATCAACATTGATTCGGGTAAAGCAATCACTAATTCTGATTGGTTGTGAGGCAATGTCAATGTAGTGTATCCATTTCCATCAAAAAGCTTCACTACATTATCACTTTGAGGTTTTAATACACGGTATAAACTACCTGGTATATCCAGCAAACAGGTAGAGATTGGGCTTGATTTTTTAAATTGAGCATCGTAAGCCATTGCTTTCACAACACCTTTACGCTTAAATAGAAAGGGTTCTGTATAAACCGTAGATTCGAGTGTTGGCTGAGAACCATCTGCTGTATAATAGATCGTAGAACCTTTATCACCACCATTAATATAGATTTTGTCGTCACCTTTTCGAGAAATAAGAGGCTCAACCACCAGCGCTGGAGCTAAATAACCCGAAACATTATTAATACATAAAGGACCTTTTGCATCTAAAAAATGAATTTTAATCTTATCTGCCTCTACCGTTTGAAAACGTACGATACGTTTATACCCAACCGTAGATGTTGTATCCATTGTCTGTATTGATTGCCATTGTCCGTCTACCTCGACTTCTACATCAAACGCTTTAACTCGTTGCCCCAATGGTATATATTCTTGGATCATCAAACGGTTAATTGCCGTTGGTGCATCAAAAGTATATATTAAGGCTGCATCCGTTACACCATCTGCTGTTGCCCAATAACTATCCCAATTGTTATCGTTTGTTTGCGTTGCAGCATAAATACTGCCTGCTCTACTATTTGATGCTTTAACTGTGGCATTTGCTAGTAGATCTGTTTTCAACTCATTTTGTATTGAATGATACCAATCAACAGCTCTGACAGAATCTGTTGGATGAATCTTACCATTCAATGCTACAGGAAAGTTAAGTAGGAAATTTGCATTATGCCCCACGCTTCGGTAGTATAAATCTGTCAAGTTAGCTAAAGAACGCACTTGATGATCTTCTCTGTGATGATAAAACCACCCTGGTCTGATAGAGACATCACACTCACCAGGCAACCAGGTGTTACCATCTTCCATTCCATATTGGTTTTGCGAATAGTGTTCGCCATCTTTGTGGGTAGACCAGCTTGTTTCTCCAGCCCAACCTGATTCATTTCCGATCCAACGAATATCAGGAACTGTTCCTCCAAAAATCATTGCTGTTGGATGTAGTTCGCGAATTAGGTCACGTGCTTTCTCATAATCATAATATGTATTGGCATCGATAGAACGCATCTCGTTAGCCCCTCCATAGTAGCCATCTCCTCCATTTGCTCCATCAAACCAATATTCGAAGATCGGTCCGTAGTTTGTTAACAGCTCTTTCATTTGTGCATGAAAAACGTTGACATACTCCGCTGTCCCATAATCAGCACTATTGCGATCCCATGGCGAAAGATAGATGCCAAATTTCAGACCCGCACGCTTACAAGCATCGGAAAGCTCTTTAACCATATCTCCCTTTCCATCCTTCCAAGGTGCATTTTTTACACTATATTCTGTTGTAGCAGTAGGCCATAAGCAAAATCCATCATGGTGTTTGGCTGTTAGAATCACCCCTTTTAATCCAGCCGATTTAGCCACATCCACCCACTGATCACAATCTAAGTTTGTGGGGTTAAATGTAGATGCAGGTGTATTACCAAACCCCCACTCTAAATCGTTGAACGTGTTTAATCCAAAATGAACAAATGCATATGTTTCCATCTTCTGCCATGCAACTTGTTCAGGTGTTGGTATAGGTAAAACAGGCAGAGGAGCAGGTGCTTCCTTGCAAGAAATCAGCGCCAAACAGAGTACGTTTAGCTGTAATAATGTTCTAAAGTTCATGCTATTTAAGTGTTAAAATGGTAAATTGAATCGTTTATTGATCAAGTAATATCTTACGAAGTATGTCCATCCCCTCTGAGGCTCCCGCTTTAATAAAGTGAATATCTTTACGGTTTGTATTTACCTCTTTAGGATCAATTAGATAAATAGGAATGCCCTTGGGTACATAGTGAAGCAATCCTGCAGCAGGATAAACATTTAACGATGTCCCTATAATAACAAAAACATCCGCTTTCTCTACCTCCTTAATGGCTACTTCAATTTGTGGAACATCCTCTCCAAACCAAACAATATGTGGACGTAACTGGCAACCATCTTCGGCTTTATCTCCAATATTAATTTCAATATTATCTGGCGTAAGGGTATACTCTTTATATGGATAACCTGTTGAACGTACCTTCATTAATTCGCCATGTAAATGAATAATATGACTACTACCGGCTTGCTCGTGCAGATTATCGATATTCTGTGTGATAATGTGCACATCAAAGTAATCTTCAAGTGCTGCCAATGCTTCATGGCCTGGATTGGGGACAACCTCTAATAGCTGTTTGCGTCGCTCATTATAAAACGAAAGCACACGCGCTGGATTAGCTGCAAAACCTGCTGGTGTTGCTACATCCGCTACTTTGTGCTGTTCCCAAAGTCCGTCTGAATCACGAAAGGTAGATATGCCACTCTCGGCACTCATCCCTGCTCCTGTTAGGAGTACTAAATTTTTCATTCTTTGGATTATTAATACGTAAGAACACAAAGATATGGCTATTTAACTACACTTCAAATCTATTCTGCTAATTTTTATCCTCACTCGCTCTCTGCTGGAACAGCCCACTATTTATATAATCGCGCCCACTTGCTTGTTGGAAAGCATGCAAACCAAAAAGAGGAAGGGTGGCAACAAAATGCTCCATTATCTCTGCTTGAATTGATTCGTAACTGGTCCAGTTCTTATTGGTACAAAAGCAGTAAACTTGAAGCGGAAAACCATTTACCGAAGGAGCAAGCGTTCGCACCATAAGCGTAAGACTATTGTTTGTGTAATGATGCTGTTGCAAGTAAATCGACATGTAGGCACGAAACAGCCCCATATTAGTCTCTATTGAGCCATCAACCAATCCTGCTGGATGGTCTGTATTGTATATGTGATCCATCTCCTTATCAGCCTGTTTTTTAGTGATATACTCTTTAAGCAGTTCGATACCCTTCATCTCTTCTAAGTATTTATCTGTACAAAAAACAATGCTGTCAATATCAATATCAAAAGATCGTGAAATTCTACGACCACCCGATTCAGACATACCACGCCAATTCGTAAAGGTTTGCGAGATTAATGTATAGGGAGGAACTGTTACATAGGTGTTATCAAAGTTCTGTACTTTAACTGTATTCAGCGAAATATCCAATACCGTTCCGTTCACATTCATACTATTAATTTCAATCCAATCGCCAATACGGATCATATCATTTTGAGACAGTAATACACCTGCAACAAACCCGAGAATACTATCTTTAAACACCAACATCAAAACAGCTGCAAAAGCCCCCAATCCCGTAATTAAATTGATTGGCGATTTATCTAATAGTATTGATATTAATATAATCAGCGTAACGAAAACCAGTATAACTTGAAGCAACTGCAAAAATCCTTTCATCGGACGATTACGCAAAGACGCTCTCTCCGCCACTGATCCAAAAAAGGTTGTAAGCAGTGCATTTAATACATCAGCAAGCATAACCACAAAATAGAGCCAACATATTTTATCTACAATATGTAAGAATTTAGAGTGTGGATCCATCGTGTAAGGCATAAGTACAATGATAATCAATGGCATTACCATATAAGACATTTTCTCTAGTACACTCTTCTGCATGATTATACTAAGCAGCTTTATCTCTTTCATTTTCAATATACGCTTCACTACATCCACGAAGAAAAGTCGAATTATTAGATGAGATATAAAAGCAATACCGATAATAAAAAGAAGAAAGATAAAGGGGTCAATCTCTTTTACAATATGCTCACTGAGTCCTATTTTTAAAAGTGATTGTTTAATTGCATCCATTAGTGTGGTTGCTAAATGCGTAACTTCTTCTGTACGTTCCATATTATATATCTTATTTAATATTGATACTTAGGCAGTTCAATGTGTGTAATTATATTGGGGGCAACTGTAATAGAATCGTTTATCATCACTGTGCCTTCATAAACAGCTTTGAGTAAAACTCGTCCACTCGGGACAGCCAAGCGATCTCTCGTTGCCCCTTTGGTTGTATCTGCCGTTACCATCGCTATACCTATTGGTAGCTTATCGATATAAACTTCAATACCATCGGGATAATCGCCTTCGAGATTAATAAATTGCAAAAATCCTTTTTGTGGTACTATTTGATGTTGTGTACCACAAGCCAGCACAAATATCAGCAGTGCTGGAATAAACAAACGGTTTACATAGATCCTTGTCATTTTTCATCAACTGTTTTAGGTTTAAATATTCGCTCTTCTACATTTTGCCATAAAGCATAAAAGCTTGGAATAAATAGTGTTGCAAACAGTGCATTCATCGCCACACCAAATACCACAGCTGTTCCTAATGAGATACGGCTATTCGCACCTGCACCTGTTGCAAAAAGGAGTGGCATCACGCCAAAAACAAAGGCAAAGGAGGTCATTAGTATTGGGCGAAGACGCACACGACCCGCCTCAATTGCTGCCTCTTTGATTGAATTCCCCTCTGCTCTGAAATCTCGTGCAAACTCAACCACTAAAATTCCATTCTTTGCCGATAGTGCAATGAGTAATACAATGCCTATTTGAGTATAAATACTCACGGGAATTCCCATCACCCAACAGCCAATTAAAGCACCTAAAAGTGCAATCGAAAGCCCCATAATTACTGTAATTGGGCTTGTCCAACTTTCATATTGTGCAGCCAAAACAAGTAATACAACAAGTAATGCCATACCAAAAATAAGGGCTGTAGTACTACCTGCCTGCGTTTCTTGATAAGCGACAGAAGTCCACTCGTACCCAAACGTATCGCCCAACTCTTCATCTATCAGCGACTCCATGGCAGCTATAGCTTCTCCCGAACTATTCCCAGGAGCAACCATACAGGTAATAGAGGCAGTCGAGTACATATTGTAACGTGCTATTTGATCTTGCCCCAACAGCTCTTCTATGGTTGTAAAAGCAGAAAATGGCACCATATTTCCCGAAGCATTGGCTACAGAAAGTTTTAGCACATCGTCTATTTGTCGTTGTGCTTTTCCCGAAGCTTCGACCTTTACCTGAAAAACACGCCCAAATTGTATATAATCATTTACATACGCTGGTCCCATATAGAGGCTCAATGTTTTAAAAACATCGCTTAACTGTATTCCCATTAATTGAACCTTGCTTCGGTCTATCTGTAATGTATATTGTGGCACATTGGCTTGATACATTGAAGAGAGTTTTAGCAACGGTTTTTTCTTATGATAGTTTGTAAGTAATACATCCACTGCTTTCTGCATTTCTGTAGCACCTAAATTTTGACGATCTTCTAACTGCAACTGCAAGCCACCCGAAGCCCCTAAACCTGGAATTGCAGGCGGAACCATCGCAAATACTTGTGCCGCTTCGATACCGTATGCCATCTCATTGAAACGATTCACTATGGCGGCAGCTGTTTCGCTTTTCCCTTTTCGCTCGTCCCAATTTTTTAGAATTACAAAGAAGGTTGCTGTATTGGTCTGTGGACCACCACCTAGAACCGAAAATCCACTTACACTCACATAGGTTTCGATCGCTGGAAACTGATCTAATAGCTTAGCTACCTGTTGCGATACTATTTCACTCCGCCCGAGTGATGCAGCTGGAGGAAGTTGTGTGGCTACAAGAAAATAACCATCATCTTCGGCAGGAATAAATGTTGTGGGCCAATGTATAAACATCCATCCAGCTAAAAAAGTAATTGCACCATAGCTTATAAAAGTCATCCATGGACGATCCAGCATCGCCTTAGCAACACTTACATATACGTTTGTGGCATGTGCAAAGCCAATATTAAACCCTTTGTAAAGGAAAAA
>CAMQTD010000019.1 GCA_947036995.1 uncultured Parabacteroides sp. | reverse complement strand
TTACTTTTGATTAAAGAAATCTTGCGCTACTAACACATCAAAAAACGATTTTGAGATAGCTATATTATCAGCTGCTTTGTATCGGTTTTGTGTAAATATCTTCGCTAGGTTGTCGAGTTTATTCTGTTCTAGCAATGTTTTTGTCTCCTCGCTCTGCTCCTTCTCTGACCAAATTTCGTCAATCTGTTCTGCTGTATAGTGATTATATTTCTCGTAATGCACCACACCACGCACTGGAAGTCTGTCGGTTAATGGAGGGGTCGAAGCTGGATAACCAACCACCAATGTTGTAATTGGGATTACACCTTTAGGCAGGTCTAACAGTTCGATAATACTTTTTGCAGTATATACGGTAGTTCCTAAATAACAAACACCTAATCCCTCGTGTTCGGCTGCTAATGCAAAATTTTGACTCGCCAAAACGGTGTCTATTGTAGCATTCGTAAACCACAGAAAATTATCATAACAAGGTGCTGCATCACGCTGCGCACACCACTGCGAAAAACGATTCATATCTGCACAAAAAGTAACCAACATGGGTGCTTGTGCAATCATTGGCTGATTGAAGTGGCATGCACCTAATTTCTGCTTCGCTTCAGCATCTTGCGTAACAACAATACTATATAACTGCATATTGCCTGTTGTTGATGCGCGTGTAGCACTCTCCAATAATTGATCCAACACCTCTTGCGAGATTGGGGTCGATTCGTAGTTTCGGATCGAACGATGTTCTTTAATCTCCTTTATCATATCTTTTTATTTTATAGGTCTCAATTCATTGTACATATCATTTACAAATATACCCAAAAGTTATATATATACATCGAATAGAGATTGTTTCGTCAAAACAAATTTATGCTAGCCATTCACTAAAAAAAATCAGGCAGAACTATTTAAGTTCTGCCTGATTTAAAAAGACTTTAAAAATGATGTAATATTCCAGTATTGGAATATTAATTAGATAACTCTCGATATAACATTAAAAGATGTGCTGCAGACCAACTAAAATGCGGAGCTTTAAGCCTTTCACCAGTATGAGTGCCATAATTCTCATGAATGGCTTCACCTGATTGTAACCCTTGTAATCGATCAAACACTTGGTGTGTGTATGTATCTGCTAACGTATCATATCCATAATTTCGAAGCCCCGAAATACCAAAATATGTTTGGTCGAGCCAAATTGGACCTCTCCAATAACCTTTAGGCATGAACTTTGGATTATTAGCAGCTACTGTAGGGCACGGAATATACGTTGCAAATATTGCAGAATCACTCATAAGTGATAAAACCTTTTTCGCTTGCTCTTTGGATGCAATACCCGTCCAAAGAGGAATGTAGCCTTCGCTCCCTTCCTCCAAAACAAAACTTTGATCTTTTAATCTGCGATCAAAATAATATCCCTGCTCATTGTTAAAGAAATATTCCGCAATATTATCTATTCGATTTGGCTCTGAAAAAGGATATTCGAGGATCTTTGCCATATCTTTTAATAGATGATATTCAAAAGCTAAATAAGCATTCAAATCTACTGATTCTTGATCAAAACTCCAAGCATCCGCTCCATTCTTCACCATTTTTGCATCATCAAATCGAATTGCATTGTCCATCCCACTCTCCCATGCAGCGGCCTCTGCCGTTCCATCTATAGATCCAAATTCGCAAATACCATTCTTATTATGATCTCTCTCTTTATACCACCAACGATGATAACGCAAAAGCTGAGGATACATTTCTTGTAAAAAAGCAGTGTCTTGTGTTGCTTTATAAACTTCATTTACTGCCCATGCCGCTAAAGGAGGTTTGCTATCTCTTGCATTATTTTCTGTTATATCACTGTATATACAATCAATAATCATTCCATTAGGCATTTGATAATCAAACATTGCTCGGATTTGATTTTTTGCCAATTCAGGTTCAAAGGGAGCTATACCAACAGCATGTTTCCATGAATCCCACGCCCAAAAACCAACAAAATACCCCACAGCATGAGAAGGTACAATTCCATCATGTAATAATCCACCTTTCTTACTGCGCCAGTTACTTATTAGGGTAACAATAGACTTAACAGCAACACGATTGTAGGTTTCAGGCAAATCATCTCGCAATGTTTTTTTCAAATACCCTTCCCAACGATTATTATGCGCAATAATCACTTTCTCTGGCGCATCAAGCGTATTTGATGCTTTTTGAAATCCGGCTGTTAATTCATTTAAATTCTGAAAATATGAAATTACAATATAATCTTCACCTTTTCCACCACTTACTGCCTCGTAACCAGTCGCTGTTGCATTCACTTCAGTCGCTTCGGGAAATGTTATACTCATTATTCTTCCATCTGAATAGGTCAAAATACATACATTTTGATCTACAACAAGAGATCCTCCTGCTTTTAAAATCTCCGAAGAGTAATGAAGCGCTTGTTTTTGAGAACTTTGACAATGCAGCAGCACCGAGTTTTTATCCATAAAAATCATCCGCTGCGTTATTTGTCCATTAACAGAAGATGCCGCGATATATAACTCCCCCGGAAAATACGATGTAGAGTCTTTCTGAAATTTCTCATCAGGAAGACCAACTACAACAGCAGCATCACTCATCCATATTCTATTGTCTAAGCAAAATGGACCGCAAAATCCATTTACCCATTGCTCGTTACTCGGTATGGTAAATCCCATCCAAGAGCCTTGATCGGCAAACCAACCTTTACATGCAGTTTCTTGGTTCGGCGTATAAGCAATCTCCAATATATTATCATAATCATATCGAGTAGATAGCTCTAATACAGCCGTTTCTTTACAAGAAAACAACGCTAAACAGAGCGATACAAATGCAATATTTTTTCTTGTTTTACACATTCGAATATTCATTGTATTTATTATTTTAGTGGTTCAATACTAAAGCTATATTGCTTTTTATCTGGCGTAATCGTATACTCTGGATGTACTTGTGCTCCCCATGAATTATCACCTCCTACACCTGTTTGTTGAAGATCAATATTAACCCAGACTAGATCTTCTGGCTTCACACTACCACCATGCTTACGTCCCATTGAGAAGGGTTGGTAATCTATTGTTTCTTGTACAAAAGGCCAAGCACTAACACTTAGTGGCTGATATCCTTTTATACGTATTCCACGACCTTGGTTGTCGGCAAGAGAAAACCAACGTACATCACATTTATTTGCAGTCTCTTGTGCCCTTACATAAGGATGGAATTGCTCCCATACCGTTGCTTTATATCGGCTGATGGCAGCAGAACTCTTGCGATCTGCATAATTTTCGTGCGGACCACGACCAAACCACTCCATATTTTCATATACTTTTGGTATAATCATTCGGAGTCCAAAGCGAGGTATCTCTGGCAATGGTTTTTCTCCAGGAGTAAAATTCATCTCTACATCAATTTTACCGTTTGATAAAATTGTATATACCAATACAATTTTGGAATCCTGCTCCAAAAGATCATACGATGCTGTTACAGAAACCTCCTCTACAGTTGATGATTTCGTTGACTTAATAGAAGTCAATATCATTTTCTCTGCTATATTTTTCCATGTATCACAACGCTTTATCGTTCCATTGGGAACATCATTATCAGTTAATGGACGCCAAAAATTAGGTTGAAGTCCGGCTAATAATAGTTGTGTATTATCATATATAAGTGAGGTCATCTCTCCCGTTTTACGAGAAAATATAACACTAAAATCTTTTCCTTCAATATTGATTAATTCATTTTCAGTTTGCAATTTTATTGGATTATCTGCTTTTTGAACAATTGGTTGAACTTGTTCAATTGGCAATTTCCATTGCTCCATTGCCACAATATGATGTTGTGGGGAAAAGGCACTTTCTTCTCGTGTTAATGCCTCCAGTAAAATAAAGTATTCTCTATGATCTGGTGTTATAGGTTTAAAAGGAAGTGTTATCAATCCTTTTTCTCTAGCAGCAATCAGTGGAAAATCTAACTCTCCTGTTTGTACAGTTTCTCCATCTGCTTGCAGTGTCCAGCGCAGGTAGTAATCGTTCAAATTGATAAAATCAAACCAATTGGTAACTTCTACCGTTTTGTCCGTGAAAAGCTTTGGTGAAAAATGAATGTTTTGATATACTTTCTTCACTTCCCAAATGTGTGGGTGGAACGAGCGATCATGTGCAACCAAACCATTGGCACAAAAATTAGAATCGTTCGGAACACCTACAAATCCCATATCACCACCATAGGCTGCAATAGGATTATCTAGCTCATCTTTAATCGCAAATGTTTGATCTACCCAATCCCAAATAAAACCTCCCTGCAGTTGGTCGTGCTTATAAATCAAATCCCAATAATCTTGTAAATTACCTACACTATTACCCATAGCATGCGCATATTCACAAAGGATTAGTGGACGAGGTTGGCGGATATTAACATGTTCTTGCAACCAAAAAAGACGTCCATACATCGGACAATAGATATCAGAAATTCCCGTTTTTCGAGATCCTTCATATTGTACAGGACGTGTTGGGTCGATTGCTTTTGTCCAGTGGTAAATTTTTTCGAAATGCGGACCATACCCTGTTTCATTTCCCATAGACCAAGTGATAATTGAAGTGAAATTTCTATCCCTCATAACCATCCGGCTCATCCGTTCATGAAATGGAAGCTCCCATTCTGGGTATTTCGCTAAAGCACCATTACCATCCTTATGAAAGTCCATTCCATGCGATTCAATATTGGCTTCATCTACAACATAAAGTCCATATTCATCACACAACTCATACCATTCGGGACGGTTGGGGTAATGACTACAACGAGTCGCATTAATATTGAACTGTTTCATCAATTTGATATCTTTTATCATATCATCAATGTCAATCGTACGTCCTTGTATTGGATCAAACTCTTGACGATTAACCCCTTTGAAAAGAACAGGCATATTGTTAATAAGCAACATTCCATTTTTCATCTCTACAGAGCGAAAACCAAAGCGATGTGCAATAGATTCTATTGTTTTCCCCTTAGAGTCTTTGGTTGTCATAACAAGCGTATAGAGTTTTGGCGTTTCAGCACTCCACGGCTCTACATTGCTAAAAGTATGCTCTGTAAGCAGAAGTGTATCAGCTAAAACCGTTGGAGTATGAGTTTTAGTAAATAATAGATCTTTACCCGATAAAACTTTAATATCTACTTGTGTGTTTTGAGAGATCGCCTCAGGAGATAAAACAACAGACAATCCAAACGAACCATCTTTATAATCATTGGATAGAGGTGTTTGCAATTTAAAATCTTCGATACGTGCTTTCGGACGACCTATAAGAAATACATCACGCTCAATTCCGCTAAATTTCCAATAATCCTGTCCCTCAAGGTAAGATCCATCACTAAAACGGTATACCTTTACGGCTAATTTATTTTTTCCTTTCTTTAGGTGTTTTCCTATATTGAAGGTTGCTGGCAAACGGCTGTCTTCACTATAGCCCACAAATTTACCATTTATCCAACAGTAAAATGCTGATTCTACACTTTCAAAATCAATAAAAACATCCATTCCATCCATTGATTTTGGCAAATCAAACTCATGAATATAAGCTCCTACAGGATTATATTCGGTAGGTACAAAGGGAGGATTAGCAGGAAAAGGATATTTTACATCCGTGTAAATTGGCGAATCAAACCCTTGCAATTCCCAACTTCCAGGAACTTCAATATCGGACCATTTACGCGTTTTATAATTCATTTCATGGAAATCAGCAGGACATAATTCAGGCGTTTTTGAAAATAAAAACTTCCATGTCCCGTTGAGTGAAATACGGCATTCGGTTTGAACCGTTTTTTGAATGGCACCTGCTTCAGTTGTATGCGGTACAAAATGAGCTCGAATAGGCTCTCGATTGATCGAATTAACTTGAGGATCCTGCCACGGCTCTTCTTTTGTAATAGCTGATGCAGCGAACATGCTCAGACAATAGATTGATAAGATAAATATTTTATGCATAAACATTCGTTTTTATATAATTAAATTGAACAAAAAAGAGTCACCAAAAAGGGTACCGAAAAATCAACTACACATCCATGAAAAATAGCTAATACAATATACTCTTTCCCTGAAAACCGACTAATTATAGGTAGTGTTGTATCCATTGTAGTAGCCCCTCCGATAGATATTGGAGCTAATTTACCAAAATAAATAACCAGAAAAGGGGTACAAAGCAATGCCAAAACCTCACGAATAACGTTGGATAGTAAAGCGATAGTACCAAGCTCTGCTCCTTTATACTCCGTGATTATAATACTAGACAAAGAGTAGTAACCAAAACCGGAACCAACTGCCAAACACTCTGCTATTGATCTATCTTCTAGTAAAAAGCTTATAGCAAAACAGCCTAGTAATGTTCCAACAATAGTCATCAAAGGAAGCAACATTAAGCGAGGGTCTAGATTTTTAAAACTAGCAAGCGTTTTGGTATCACCACCAACACTAATACCAACAGAAAACATGAGCATACAAAGTGCCACAAAACTTAGGTTGTAAGTTGTAAAATCTATTGGTTCAAGATCATAGTAGCTAACTAAAATACCAAGAACAAAAAAACAAACAATAATTAAACTACCTTTCATTTCGAAAATTCTTTTTTTTAGAAACAACTAGCCAAAGTATCCATGATAGTAGAACACTACCTATAACACCAGCCAATGTAATAATTAAAGCTTCAATCCCGATCGTGTGCAATCCATTGATTATTTTTTCATTATTCCCAACCTCAGTACCCAAAAGAAAAAGAAGTACCCAAATAAGTACTGTAATAAATTTGTGCACATATCCAAGATTTTTCTTTCTGAGAAAATATCCAATTACCACACCACTAATCATAAAACTTATAATAATAAGTATAATCATAAATAGATGTATAAAAAATTAATGCCAAGTAAAATACCCCCTACGCTTTTGGCCTACCCCAATAACAGCGTAAGGGGTTTATTTTAGTTAAAGCTTATCGTTCGAATTAATCTCTGTCAAAGGAACTGGATAAAAGCTGTGTTTAACTTTATCGAAATTCTTTCTGCCAACTGCATGTAGAACCTCTGTTGCTGTATCCCACCTACGAAGATCATAAAAACGAAGATTCTCCAACGGAAATTCTAAAATTCGTTCATGTTCTATTTGAGCATGTATAGCCTCTTTTGTAGTTGGATTAACAGGAGGCATATCTCCATGAATATCACGAATCTCGTTAATATACGGAATTGCTTCACTACCACGTCCTAGCTCATTTAAAGCTTCAGCTTTCATTAATAAAACATTTGAATAACGCATTAAAGGGATATTATAACCCACACGTGAAGCATTCATTTCATCTAAGGTTGCTGGTAATAATTTACGAAAAACAACGCGTCCATCATCTCCAAAAATCTCTTTATAAGGGTAGCCATAAACACTACTCTCTGTTCCATTAAAATAGGGATCATCAAAAAATAAAGTTTCGTATGCACGTGTGTCGTAACGGCCAGTCGTGGCTATTTTACCCTCTTTCATGTATGCATTGACAAGTTTTTCG
The DNA here is from genome assembly GCA_947036995.1 of uncultured Parabacteroides sp. Classification (GTDB taxonomy): domain Bacteria; phylum Bacteroidota; class Bacteroidia; order Bacteroidales; family Tannerellaceae; genus CAMQTD01. Next base: position 16,355 of record CAMQTD010000019.1, on the reverse strand, counting down.
GTAGGTAATATTTCATCCCAGCCTCCAAGCTCACTCGATGCTATCCATTTGTGCATTTGCGTTTTATAGTTTGCTCCATTGGCACTATTCATCGAAAATTGCAATTCAAAAACAACTTCTGAAGAGTTTTGATTTGTTCCATCAAACATTCCACGAAAGTCTTTAACCAGGCTATAACCTTTAACATCCTCTAAATGTGCCAATGCTTTAGTCAAGAAATCTTGTTTCGATTCTGTTTCCTCATAAGCTCTGGTCAAAAAAGCAAATCCTAAATACGCATTTGCAGCACCTTTAGTTGCTCTCCCTACTTGGTCAATATTTAATATTGCTGGTAACTCTTTTGCTTTTGTAAGATCTGAAATAATCAAATCCCATGTTGCTACACGTGTAGCCAATTCTCCACTAAGTTCTTCTACCGAAGCTGTAACAATATAAAAATCTCTATTGATTACTTGCTCCCAATTCAATATCAGCTTCATGTGATAATAACCACGAAGAAAATACGCCTCATTTAATATTTGTGTACGCGCAGCTTCGTCAATCTTATCTGCATCTATGGTTGGTACTTTTTCGATCACTTGATTCGCATAGTTAATACCCCTATAAATGTTTTCCCAATAAGAATTAAACTGCGAGTTACCATTTGTGTAGGTAAAGTTCGACAGTTCTACCCAGTTTAAGTAATTCATCGCATCTGAACCTGGATCAATAAGATCTTCTCTATATGCTTCTACCGGCCATCTAACTTCTGAGAATCCCCATGTATTATCAGAATGCTCAAGTTTAGAATATGCTGCAGCTAATCCACTTTCGGCATCAGTCTCATTACGCCAGAATTTCTCTGAGGTCAATTGATCTGGTGATTCAACAGTTAAAAAATCTTCGCAAGCTGTACATGCTAAAGATAGCAGCACAGTTGTAGTCAATATAATATTTTTCATAAGACAATTTTTATTGTGGTAAATTATAATGTTAATTGTAAACCAATAGTAAATGATTGTGTGAAAGGATAAATATGTTTATCAATTCCTGTATTAAGAACACTAACTCTTGAAAATTCAGGATCTACACCAGAATATTTAGTCCATGTAAGTAAATTATCTCCACTCACATAAAAACGAAGATTTTCTATGCATGCTTTACGAACAACGAATTTTGGAAGCGTATAGCCTAATTGCACCTGGCGAAGACGAATAAAGTTGCCATTTTCAAGAAAACGGTCAGATTCTCTAGTATTACCATTATAATCTGCATAAACGGCACGTGGAATATTTGTATCCGTATTTGTTGGTGTCCATGCATCTAGCGTAGAGGCAAGCATATTAGTACCCGAACTCATTGCTTCATAAAAATAGCCATTACCATTATATAGTTTATTACCCCATCCACTACCAATTATACCTGACAAATCAACACCTTTGTATCCAAAATTAAATGATAAATTTGCTTCAAAAGTAGGGATACCTGATCCACAATACTCTTTATCTCCCTCATCGAGTGAGCCATCACCATTCACATCTTTAAAACGGATATCTCCTGCGGCAGCATCTGGTTGCATCTTGTCACCGTTTTTGTCAAGGTAATCGTTAGCCTCTTGATCTGATTGAAATATTCCGTCTGTGCGGTATAAATAGAAAGCTCCAATAGGCTTTCCTACGAGTGTTTGTGTTGGGAAATGTTCTGAACCCATTTTTAGTCCTTCACCCATGATGCGTTGCCCTTCGTTCGCAAGCTCTATAACCTTGTTTTTTGTTGTTGAACAATTAAAACCAACACCATAATCAAATCCATTTTTCGAATCCATCCAGTTTACCTCAAATTCAATACCTGAGTTGCGAATCGTACCAACATTAACAATCGGATTATAAAGACCAGCAGACGGAGCTAATTGCTTCGTAATTAACATATCGCTTGTTTCAGTGTGATAATAGTTGAATGATCCAGACAATTTATTATTGAAAAAGCCATAGTCTAATCCAATATTTTTTGAATCTGTTGTTTCCCATTTCAAATCAAGATTTGCAAGCGATGTAGCCGTGCTTCCTGGCCAAGGATTAGAACCTGAACCTTGAACAGATCCTAAAAACATATTATTCTCGGTTTCAATTAATGAGATAAAATCATAATAACCCAACGCTAATTCATTTCCAAGTTTACCCCAACTTGCACGTAGTTTTAAATTGCTCATCGGACCTTCTTTTGGGAAAAACTCCTCTTCACTAACTCTCCATCCTAAAGCCACAGAAGGGAATGTTCCCCAACGACTGTTTTTACCAAACTTAGACGATCCATCTTTACGAAGTGTTGCTTGAAGCATATATTTCCCTGCATACGAATAGTTAAAACGACCAAAGAAAGAGGCTCTATTATATGCATATTTTGAACCTTCACCACTAAAAGTACCACCAATACCTCCATTAATTGTTTCGAATGATGGGTCTAAGAATCCCCCTGGGATTAGTTCTGTTACAAGTTTTCCGTCTTCGACTTTATAAATTGTCGTTTTCCCTTCAATAGCGATTGCATTCCATGTTTTTGTTGTACTTGTAAGCGAACTACCTGCTAATACATTCACACTATGTTTTCCAAATTTTTTATTAAAAGTCAACGTATTGTCAAATACTTGTTCTTCTTTATACGAACTAGATTCTTCGTTATATGGATATTCATTCGGAGATTTCTTATCCGCTAAATATTTTGGCGCATGATACGTTTCACGGTTGTGTAAACCGCGATAAGAGTAACTTGTTTTGAAAACTAACCAATCAGTAAAATTGATACCTAATGCGATGTTAGCATTCATATCATAACTCTTGTTAGTCGTTTTTTCATACTGGTGATCCGCCATTACATTCCGGTTATTTGGAATACCAAGCTTATCAGTCAATGCAAAACCTGACTCTGCTGCTTCGTCATAAATCGGAACAAGTGGACTAATCATATACATCTCTTTAATAGAGTATTGAGGCTGATGACTATCTGTTAATCGAAAAGACATATTCGCATCTATATCAAAAATAGACTTTTTCATGCTGATTCTAGCTCTGGCATTATCTTGCTTAAAGTCATTTCCAAGTAAAATACCCTTTTCGTCGCTATGATTGTATGAGATAGAGTATTTAGCTGCATCTGATCCACCACGAGCACTAACCATATAATTTTGAGATAGACCATTGCGCATCATTGCATCTTGCCAATTTGTATTCACATCGCTTGGTGTAGTAAGATATTCTGGCAAATCTTTTTCGTAGCCAACCCACTGATTGTTGTAATTTTCATACATTTGTGAATGTACTTGTACATATCCATCGGCATCAAGCATATCCAATTGATTCGCTATTTGTGTAGAACTAACATAAGCGCTAAAGTCGATCTTTACATCGCCTTTTTTACCATTTTTAGTTGTAATAATAATAACACCATTCGCAGCTCTCGATCCGTATATTGCTGCAGCAGCTCCATCTTTAAGAATTTCCATAGATTCGATATCTGAAGGACTCACCCCTGCAATATCTCCAGGAAAACCATCAATTACATAGTAAGGCTCGTTACTACCAAAAGTTTTAACACCCCTTATTTTTACTTGTACAGCCGCCCCTGCATTACCACCAGCTTTAAGGATATTTACACCTGCAACTTTTCCTTGCAAGGCTTCTGATGCATTCGTTGTGATACGTTTGCTTAGCGCCTCACCACTAACAGATGAGATTGCACCAGTCATGTCACTTTTCTTCATCGACCCATAACCAATCACAACAGTTTCGTCTAACATTTGATTATCCTCTTTCAATATAACCTTTATGAATTTTTGATTCTTCACAAGAATCGTCTGAGGAAGATAACCAATATATGAAACTATTACCGACGCATTGGGTTCGACTTCTAATTCAAAATTACCATCAATATCTGTAATAAATCCATTTGTTGTTCCTTTTTCTATAATACTAGCACCTATCAATGGATAATTAGATACATCCAATACAGAACCTTTGAGCAGCATACGCTGTGCAAAAGTGGACAGAGGAGCACAAAGCATACATAACATGAAAAGAGGGAGAAGTTTCCCTCTAAAGTTAGTTTGATAATTCATAAAATTACATTTAAAAAGGTTTATAAAAATTTCATTCCGCTAAATAGCTGAATTCATCTTTATCTAGCAAATCTTTTTAATATATAGCTTATCTACAAAAGGATTTTTAAGCGGATTTTTAACCCTACACTAAAACACATAAACCCCTTATTATCAATCTTTGAGAATTCTACAACTATCTACAAAAACACAATTTGTACAAATTCACAAATCAATCTTTATTTTTGTTTATATTGATTGTAAGTAACCTGTTAAATCTTCTTCTGAATTTAATTCCATCTTTTTCCGAAGCCTGTATCGATTCATATTAATGGTTTTAGGCTGAACGCCTGTAAGCAATGAGATATCTTTTGTGGAAAAATTAACTCTTAGAAGTATGGCTAATTTTTTTTCTACTTGTGTTAGATCTGGATGAACTTTCATTAATCGCTCTATGTATTCTTTATTCTTATGTTCAATACTCTCAAAGATAACACTTGATTCAAGTTTTCCACTTTGGTACTGACTAATAAATATATTGATTTTTTTCAGATGATCAACAATCATCAATAAATCAAGTTTACACCCTTGCTTTATTAATTCTTTGATCTTTTCGAGTAATTCGTTTCGGCTCTTCAGATACATCGCAAAATTTGTTAGTTCGTGCTTACTACTCAAAAGCTCTTGCTCAATATCTTTTATCTCTACTTGTTGTTGCTGTATTTGTAATTCAGCTATTTTACGATTGGATTGTTCAAGCTGAAAATTAGATTCCATAAGCTGTATAATACGCTTTCTTCTATACCATTTAGATCCTAAAATAGACAATACGATTAAGCTAACCAATGCAATAATTAGCACTAACGTATTTCTGTTTAATAATTCAATTTCGTACGTTTTCTCGCTCAGCTCAAACTCTTTTTCTTTAAGAAAGAATTTACGCTCCGCCATTTCACGTTCTATATTTCTTAAATTCTTAGTTGATTGTAGTGATACTTGTAATTCCTGTAATTTAATTAGGAACTCGTAGGCCTCTTTATATTTTTTTCGGGCAGCATATAGATGCGATTTATATTCGTAGTTATCACAAATTAGCTCTTTAGCCCCTATTTCTTGAGCATACATTTCGGCAATCTTAAGAGCATTTGCTGCCTTTTCATATTGAAGAGCGTAAAAATATTGTCGTCCCAAATTATTGTAATTCTCCGCCAGCGACCAAATAGCATTCAATGATTTATTTATACTAATTGCCTCCTCCAAATCATCTATTTTTTGTTTTGCATCTCCTTGATATAGGGCAAGATTATTTAAATTCCCAGCCAAGGCCTTCCTGTCGTTTAATTTCCTATTTATTTTAGCTGCATTTAAAAAGAATTGCTCAGATGCCTCATATTCGTGTAAATTACAATGAATAATTCCTTGTGAATTGTAACAAGTCGCTAACCCAATTGAATCTCCTAAAGATTTATACAATGCAGTTGCATTATCAATAAAATCAAAAGCCTTTGGGAAATCTTGAAGCGTACAATAGATATTAGATAAACGCATTTGTACAATTGCTAATAAAATTTCATCTTTAGTCGTTATATACCCAAGAGCTTCATGGTAGTTTTTAATAGCTAAATCAAAATCGCCTTGCAACTGATTTGCATTTCCGTAAGCTATCAACGATTTTACTCGAAGAATCCTATTACCTTCACTTTTTCCTATCATAGACAAAACATTCTTTGCATAATATGCCGACTGTTTTGGGTTTGTATACATCAATTCTTCAGACTTTTTTAAAAGCGAATCCATTACATGATTTTCATCGGTGGAATATATTACTTGAGATGCTGAATATATTATGCACAATAATATAACAATTAGTTTTCTCATTAATAAAATAGTGTTTATAATTTACAATTAATGCAAATGTAGCAAAAAAACAAACATAACTACACAAGCATAAAACTTGCTTGTATGAATCTTTTATACGAAGGTAATCTACTTATCTATATTTAGATAGTAATTTACCTTTATTTGAAGCCCATTCAGTCTGTTTCTTGGTAATTTAGTATTTTATTATTGCCTTTTATATTCTTTGATTATTTACAATTTAACGCAAGCAGTGCCGAACCATTTCATTATATTTGCAGAAAATAAAAGGTAAAGATGCAGAATAGAAAAGAAGAGGTAGGGCAACATGCCGAACAATTATATCAAGATGGTTTGTTTTATTGCTCAGAGGCGGTTGTAAAAGCTGTGCTCGAGGGGTTCGGCGAAGAAGTTTCTCATCATGTACTTGCGATGTCGTCGGGGTTTCCCGTTGGTATTGGTGGTGCTGAGTGTACATGTGGTGCAATTAGTGGTGGGGTGATGTCGATTGGTTACTTTTTTGGTCGTTCGCGCGGAGGAAGCCCCGAGGTAGCACAGAGTATGCAGTTATCTAAAGAGCTATACGATCGTTTTATTCGTCGTAATAGATGTAGCTGCTGTAAGATTTTAACAAAGAATATGACCAAAGGATCTGCCCAACATATGCAGCAGTGCGTAAGGTTTACTGGCGAAGTGGCACGCGATTGTGTTGAGATTATTGAGCAGCACTTAAATCCAACAGCGCATAAATAGGTATTGAAAACCTAGCATAGGATAGATGCCTAAAGGTAGCCTTAATGCTATATAAAACAAAAAAAGGATGTTGCTACACATCCTTTTTTTGTTTCGTATCCTTATAATCTATTATCAACCTACATTTATCCAGAATATCATCTAATAGATAGAGTTTATATCCTCCCTTTGTTGAAGGAGTTATCTGATTTTCTGCCGTAGTTAAGTTAATACAGTTGGCAATATATTCAGAGCAATACAATGTACTATCACTTGACAAATCAAAGGCTAAATCAAAAGGCACGTTGGCATTGAAGTAACATAAGGCTTGCGCTACTATTTTATGCGTTACGGTAGTATCACTCGCATAGCGATATACTGCATAATCTTCTGCCTCTTCGAGGAATACGTCGAGCGTATGTTTGCAAACCCCTCCTACTCCATTCAGTTCGCTTGCTTCGGTATGATATACGTAGATAGAATCGTTCTGTTTTTGAATCAATCCTATGTGAGAAAAACGCTTAGCATCCCCTGCATTGAGCCTGAATAGATTGGAAAAATAGCCATTACCTAATCGACAAATAATATCGCCGCTACAAATAGAGTCTGTATTCACAATCTGTAGGGTATTATTTGCCACTGGTGCGCTACAGGAGATGAATGCCATGATGCAGATAGAACAGCATAGATAGGATATTATTTTCTTTTGTCCATATTTACAAGCCATTCACCTTCGAGATTAACGAGTTCGAGTTTTCTTAACTTTTTCTTCTTTTCATTCGAGTAAAAGTATACCCAAGCTCTTTTGTCTGCAATAGAGTCTTTCTCGAAGTAGAATTTAAAATCAGGGTCGATCTTTGATCCTCCAAATTTTGAAGTTAAATCCAAGAGTTTGCCTGTTGGTTCGGTGCAATATTTTTTTGCCTCCTCTATTTTACCATGACTAATTGCTTTAGAGAAATCCTCAGCTACATCACGAGGTGAAGGTCCGCAAGAACATAGACATGCGATAGATGCGACCAAACAAACCATTTTTAAAATTAAAGATTGATTCATGTTTTTATAGTTATATATAAATATTATTTGTGTGTGTAAAAGTAGTATTTAATTAGACACGATTTCGTGATTGAAACTAAATATTAGAAAAATATGATTGGTTCGTTGTACATGCCAACTGATTATGAAAATGGAAGGGATGATTAGAAACGATTTAAAACAAAAAAAGTTTGAAATCTTTCGACCTCAAACCTCCTCGTCTCGAAATTGGACTGTTTCACAACACCCAAACAATTTCTATTAACCTTTAAATCTAATACCATGAAAAACACACTGCAAATATAGGGATATTATGTTATATAGCACTGTTTCTGAGCATAAATCTGTTTATTATTTGTATTAATTAGTAATTAAGCCGACTAATAGTTAATATGTATTACTAATTACAGGTATATTGATCCCTTTGGGTTGAGACTATGTCTACTTCGCTTTCAAATAAACTTGCATAAGTCCTGCCTCTTTACACTTCCGCTGTTGTATAGTTAGCTATTGTCACTATCGTATTATACCCTTTAAGGTATAAATGACTCTTTATCATCATCAAATATACCCTATCAGGTATAATATTGATATCAATAGAAAATTTGTTGCTTCCAAAATAAAATAGGTCAAAGTAAATGCTCAAAAATCCGCGATGTTTCTTCCCAAAATCCGCAATGTTTTAGTGTAAAAAGTGCAATGTTTATGGGCTGAAACATTGCGGGCGATGGTAAAAAAGTATGCGGGTTTCTACAGGTGTGAAAGTAGTAGTTCGTAGTCTGATTATATCTGTAAAGAAGCACCCCCAATGGGTTAAATCGCATCAAATCCTTCACCTGTATCTCACTGTAATACTGGCAATTATGGTGAAGGATGTTTGTTTTACAACACGTTCAGTAACCTTCATAAATTATTTTCTGTTTGCTGTTTTTAGTAGTTGTTTTAGTCATTCTGGGACGAATGGTATGGCAAATTTGAATCTATCGCTTCTCTTTACGTAATTTTGCTGTTGAACAATTCATCTTTCACCACAACTTCCTGTTAATTAGCAATATACAGGTGAAGGATTTAATGCGATTTAAACCATTGGGGCGTGTATTATATGCTGTTTTTTGCTTCATTTATACAGCACACGATATAGAGTTAAGAGTAGATAGAAATAATTGCTATTGAGACAAAAATAGACTATAGTATTGGGTCGAATAGACGGTGGGTAGACCTACGAAAGTAGTAGTCTTGGGGGGTGAATACTATTGTCTATGTAGGTATAGCCACCGTCAATTTTTGTAGGCGTGGTGCTGTTCTGTAATTGGGAACTGGTTACGAAATCGAAACACTATCGAATATTTAGGAATTTGGGAAACTTTATATAACCCTGCCTCAATACTTTTACTCTCTCCACAAAAATGGATATTAAACACTCATGTAATAGGAATAACATCTAAATATGGAAGGTATGGAGGCACATTAGCTTATCCGCATGATGGGCTGAAAAGCTTTCAAGCCGCAGTAGGTAGTAAGGGTTCAGAGACTGTCGAAGCATTTCAAGCATCACTTATTAAAAAGCCAAAGCTAATATTCCGCTCTTCAACACTATTCAAACGCGCTGCGAGTGATGCTAAGATGGAGAAGATTACAATCGTCCCAACGGCTCCTGATAGTGCTGGAGATGATGTGATTATTGAAGTTTAATCTGAGAGCTAAAAAAAGCCCCCTACTTGTCCGTGATGATGGATGGGTAGGGGGTTTTGGTATTTATCTTTTATTTGATCGCTTCATATATATATAGTATCCACTAACCAATAATATACTACTCAATACTCCCGATAAAAAAATAAAGATGAATGAGTTATTTGCGATAAAACCTCTATACATCCGCCCGACATGTACCTCCAATGCAAAATTCCATAACGACATAGGAAGATGTTCTAGTATCTTTGGCATTTCTGGATATGTTAAGCTTGAAGTTGCTCCTTTTGAGTATTCGAACATCACACGACCATATACTGTTTTATTGCTAAATCCAGATACTGCACATGATGCAACTGGACGTGCCTGTTTGGACTTTTCTACTCGCTTATTTGTATAATAATCGTAGGTTATATCCTGCTCAACATCCCAAATAAAAGCCCCACTAAACGAAGCGATAAGCCACTTTCCTTTCTCCAATTCCTCAAATACATTAATTCCCATCGGGCTAATTGGTGGCGCTTTTTTTATATACTTTGGTGTAGAGTCTAAAGAATCCAATTTAAAAAAACCACTACTAGTGGAGACTATCCATTTATTTATAGTGCTATCATAACGAATCGCTCTAAGTTTATCCTGCCATGGATTTTCAGAGTCCATTGTACTAAAGGGAATAGGAGAGATATTCTTTGTAATAACAGCAATCATCAAAGGCGGACGAAGAAACGATCCCGTTATTGTTATGATTATCATCAATACAATAAATAGAGCACCTAATTTATTATGCCATTTCACAGATTTATTAAGCAGCTTTATATCTGTTCTTATACGCTTTGCTCTCTTTTTTTTGCGCCGAATAATCTTCGGCAAAAATGTATATAATATCCCTGTTACAGCGAGTACAATGAATACTCCCCCCACTATATCAACAACTAATTTTCCTGCAAGCCCAAATATCTCCCCACTATGAATATTCCATATAGTTTTAAATAGCGACACTTCCTTTTCGTAGTTGATTGGCTTTTGAATTTGAATCTTGGTGTATGTTAAGTAAGGAGGGAGGGAGAGATAAATATCTGAACGTGAAAGAACAATTAATGAATCGCCTTTATTTGTTATATCTGTGATTCTATCGTCGAAATTAGTTATTTCTATTTTTCTCCATTCATCATTATCTCTGGCATACAAATCATAAAGCCCTGCTGTAAAAACAGTTCCATTGGGCATTTTAATGATATTGCTTATTTTTCGATTATCTGCACCATTTTTGAGTCCTTTATTAAAGGGCTCAAAAGTGGATAACGTACTATCTGTAAGCCATATTCCTGACCCTCCATACATTAAAATCGCATTATCAAAAACAAAACTACCTTTAATTAAACCATTATTCCAATTCGAATATTGATAACTATTGGGTAATAGAGATCTGCTGATGCCTATAGTTGAGAATGCTTTACGATGATTAAGAGCAATTCCAGACAATGCGAATAAAATCAGAAAAATAGCTAGGACAAGACCTAGCCATTTATGTATTTTACGTAAAGATTTCATATCTAAAATCAAAATATTGAAGTCCCATCAGGCTGATAGGTGTACTCGAAAGTTACATAGCCTGATTTACCTTCTGCATTATAAAATGAATTGCAAATGAACTTAGCAAATTTACCATCTGCTGTTTTAATAATATAAATATGTTCGTTTGGTGTATATGCTGGCGGTGGACCTGAGAACTCCAACGCAACACTTAATAATGGATTTGCTGTAGACTTTTTTACTGGTGGTGGAAATCCTACTCCATTATCAGAAATTTCATATTCCGTATCAATGACTAATTTCGCATCAGATGGCAAAGATTTAACCGAATTATAGCCTACTTTTCCCATGTCGTATGCGCCCCCTTTTCCTTTTCCAGATTTACCTCCATTTGTTCTAATATTATAACGATTGAAGGCTAAATCCCAGCTCATGTTAGCCTGATGCTCTTCTTCGTTAACAATAACTTCCTTCCCTGTTGCTAACGAGAAATAAATCCAGTCATCTCCTTTTTCTGTTGCTCTACTTAGTGAGATTGTTTCCGATGTCACACTAGTATCTTCTATTTCTGTTTTATCACAAGATACTACTGCAATTGTCATAAAAACAAGCGTCCATTTTAAAATTGTCTCTTTCATTTTTTGTTAAAATTATAAATTATTGATATGTGATATATTCTACCTGGTGAAGTTGACGAGTTGAATGAAATTACCGGCGATTTATAATTAAATATATTATTCACTCCCGCCGTTAATGTAACCATCTTTGTTAATCGCTGCGCCACTGAGAAGTTGCAAATTGCATATCCTGCAATGCCTGCACTGTAATATGCTTCCACGGGCTGTTCGTCAATTTCAATTTCGTCTAACACATCAAAAGTTTTACTTCCTGTAAACATTGCTGTAAAGTTCAATGTGGTAGCAAATTTTTTATTTCTATTTATGTAATTCTCAAACCTAACACTACCTGTATGCGGAGAAGCACTGCTAAGTTGCATTCCTTCATTTTCAGATACGTTCAAGTAGCTATAACTTCCCACAATGTTCAAAAAGGTTTTAATCTTTAATGTAGCCATTGTTTCTACCCCTAGCAGTCGAGATTTACCAATATTAGTATACCTTAGTGCTGTTTGGTCATCCGTCCAAACACCTTCTATTTTATTTTTAAACCAGTTACCATATAGATTTACCGTTAAATCAAGCCATCGACTGTTATACTCTTGTGAAAACGAGACGTAATTATTTCTTTCAGGCTTTAATTTATCATTTCCATATATCCAAAACATACCTAAGTGGTCCCAATCCATATATAACTCTTTTAAGCTAGGCGTTCTGAATCCTTGGGCATAATTCAGGCGTAAACGTACTGGTGACAGTTTATACATTGCGGATAACTTTGGTACGGGATTAAATCCATACTCTTCGTGGTAATCTGCTCTAAACCCTGCGATCAAAGAGAATTTATCTGATACTATCCAGTCGTCTTGAATAAATATTGTTGCTACCCATTGGTCTTTTGTGGAGAAAATTCCTGTTGAACCATCAAACATGTCTCCATACAGCGATTCCCTATAATACTCAACACCAGATGATAACGTTTGTTTTTTGTTAAATGTATGATTATGAGTAATTCTTGGTTGAATATAATTATTTTTATAATCTAAAGATCGACCTTCTTTTGACTCATATTTATCATATCTTGAATAATTATCACCTGCGATTGAGAAATTAATATTCGAGTTTTTATTGATATCATACAATACGGAAGCACCATGAGTAATAGCTATCGTTTGGTCATAAATATTGTTTGCAACGAAATCATGTTTATTCAGATGATAGTAACGAATGTTTGCTTTTGCTGTTACCTTATTACTGATTTTATATGACATTCTGTGAGCTAATTGCATATCTTGATAACTAGATATACTCATAGGTAATTTTTTAATTGGCTCCTTTATTGTAATATCATATTTGGGAAAGTATTTTACTATAGGCTCACTATCATACAATTGATATCCATCAAATCCTTTGTATGCAATATCGGAATTCATTTTCAGACGTCCAAGATTAAAACCTATATTGATGTTCGCATTCATATTCTGAATATCTAAGCTTTTTCTGTAGTAATATTGCGAATGGTTTTTAGGTGTATCTTTAAAGTTTCTTTGATTTAAACCTGCATAACGAAAATTAAGATTGAGATCTATTTTTGATTTTGCCTGCTTGCTTATTATATTAATAACGCCTCCCATAGCCTGAGAACCATATAACGAGGAAGATGCCCCTTTCACAATCTCTATACGGTCAATATCATTTAGGTTAATCCTCGAATAGTCAATATTTCCACCATTTTCGCCAGCAATACGTTCTCCATCAATTAGAAAAAGTATGTGACTAGAACTAAGCCCTTGAATATCTATAGCTGTTCCGAAACCAACCTCTTGAAAATTCAGACCTGGAACTTCTTGCATTAGTAGATCTTTCACATCACTAATACCGCGTTCTGTCACTTGTTTGGCTGTAATAACTTGAGTTATTACAGGCGTATCTTTAATTCTTTTAGCTGTTCTTGTTCCAGTTATAACAAATTCTTCAAGTGCATATATATTGTCAACATATAGATTAATTGTAGTATCACTTGTGATAAAAACTTCAGTCGAAAATTCTGATGAATTGTTATAAGTCATAGCCGTTAGTATATTTTTTCCTCCTCTAACTTTTTCAAGAATATATTTTCCATCGGAGTAAGTCTGTACCGTTTCTTTAGAATTCGTAACATATGCATCTGAAACAGGTGATTTTGTGATTTTGTTGAGTACTAAACCTGACACTTTATAGAATGTGTTCTGTCCATTAGCAACAACTGATATTGTTAACAGTATAAAAACAATTATCTTAAATTTCATAATAATATTTTATTGTCTTATTAATTTTGATACAAAGGTATTGTATTGTAAATGCTTACACAATCCCTATATTTAGGTATATTTATGTATGCAAACCATTATGTATATAATAATTAAAAAACAAAAAGCATGATAATTCAATAATAAAAAGCTTAGCGATCTCTCTTACCCCTCCGCACCATCCTCCCATAAGACAACACCGCCAATACAAAATAAACACCCACCTGTACCCACAGCGTAACATACTCCACACGTATATCACTTAATGAGGCGCCCATTGAATTGATCTTTACAAATGCTAAGGTAGCAGGGGCGGCAGGGACGATGTAATGCGAGGCTTGCCAATACCACGGCATAAGTTCTAAGGGGTATGAGACGCCTGAGAGGAAAAGGAGTCCGACCGAGAAGAAGGCAATCATTAGCAAGGGGGCATCTGCGTCGGTGTAGAAGTAGACCGCTGCTAATCCTAAGAAGCTTGTGGAGAGTAAAAAGGGAATAAATAGGACTACAATATCAAAGGCATCACCAATATGTGGTAAGCTAAAAAGATAAGGCATCAACCCCAAAAGGAAGAGCGAGAATAGCGCATAAAGCAGACAGTAAACAAACGTTTTGCTCAATATAATACGGGTGATATAGGCGTATGAAGTCCCTTTCGTGGCGTATAACTGCATCTTACCTGTTTGCCGTTCGCCTCCGCCTACCATAGCGATAAGCATCATTAAGGTTTGAAAGATGATAATCATTAGTACGGCAGGGATAAGGTACGAGCCGTATCCTTCGGTATGGTTATAAAGAGGGGTGCCTATGATGCGCATCGGGGAGACTTCGGTGAGGGGTGCTATATCTTTTTGAGGGAGGAAGACTAACATATCGGGGCGAAGCTGTTCGTTGAGCGCAAGCATCGTGCTCATCGACGCCTCTTGCATGGCTAAGTAGTATAGGAATGCCGAAGTAGTTTCGTACATAATAAAGAGAGACTCTTTGCCCAGAGCGATGTTGGTTTCGAAGTTGGCAGGGAGGTAGAGGATACCTACGGCATCGTTCCGTTTCATCCACGCACGCGCTTCGAGGTTGTTGATGCCTGAGGCTACGACTTCTACCTGCATGGTGGCGTTGAGTAGTCTGATAAAGGTGCGACTGGTGGTGGTTCGGGAGTTGTCTACCACTACTACGGGGGCGTTTTCTACTAAGTTGGGGGCATACATATAGTTATAGAGGAGTCCGTAGGCAAAGATGCCACCTGTCAATACAAGCACGATGGCGTAGCTCGTAAAGATTGTTTTGAACTCTTGAAAGATAAGCTGACCGATATCGGTCAATGCTGCTTTTATATTAGTCGATGTCTTCATATTTTTTACTCTTTATAGCACGGTGGAGATGGGGCAATATCGTAAGGGCAAGGAGTAGGTAACCAAACAAGATGGCTACATGCTCCCACGTATAAGCAAACCCATAATCTCCATACAGCAAGTTTTGGTTGATCTCCACAAAGTGGCGCACAGGTAGCAGATACGATGCTGCATGAACCATAGGATACATAGATGCCGTGGGAAACGTAACCCCCGAAAGCGTTGCACCCAACGAGCCAACCATCGAAATGATACTTATTATAATACTCATAGCCGGAAAAAGCGAAAACAGCCACACCCCCAATGCCTGCGTAGCAACGATAAACAGCACTGCCGCACCATTTAGCGCCCACATACTACACGCAAAAGGAATATGCAGCAACCCAAACATCACATAATTTGCCAGCACAGCCATCAACGAAAAGATCACCGTATAGGGCAACAACTTTGCCACCACAGCAATGAATATATTATCATCCGCCGCCGCAAACCATGCAGGATAGGTTTTGAATTTCACCTCGCTCCCCAGCGTATAGGTTGTTACAAGCAGCACAAGCACCTGCAAAAGGATAAAGAAAAACGGATTACTCAAATAAACCGCATAGTCCAAATCGGGATTGTTAAGCGGATGACTTTGTGCCGTTACAGGGACAAGAAACGAAATAGTCTGCTCCTCCTCCACCCCCATACTCGTAGCCTGCATCACAATGGGCGAAAGGGCTATCGGCTCTAACACCGATTCGAAAGCATTCAATATCTCACTCCCCACACTCAGCAGTGCATAGTGATAGTAGTAGTTGAGTGTAGCATTGTTACTCATCATCACACGCTGTTCAAATTTGGGGGGGACGATTAAGTATCCATAGATCTCTTTGCACTGCGTAGCTTCGCGCGCCTCGGCTGCCGTAGCATAATGGGCGGTAATTTTCAGCGTTGGCGATGCTTCTACGTTGCGGATAATTTGGCGTGAGGTGGCAGTGTTATCTAAATCTACCACACCTACGGGGATATTCTCCATCTGCCCACTGCCGAAGATGGTGGACATAAAAAAGACACAAAAGAGCGGCAACATCACACAAACAAACCAATAGAGTCTGCGTGAGATCATCCGATTCAATTCCCTTCGGAGCACTGCCTTAAAGGCTGCATACCCTCTCATTTAATCTACTGTTAACGTAACCAA
>CAMQTD010000018.1 GCA_947036995.1 uncultured Parabacteroides sp. | reverse complement strand
AGAACTTTATTAGATAATAAATAAGACTGCCGAATGGTAACCAAATACTCCTTTAGAAAAATATTATTGGTGTTCGGCTAAATTTATTTTCTTCAAAAAAGGATTGAATTCAAAATCGAATTTAATAACTCACTACAACTAATTATTTCTGATTAGTTGTAGTGAGTTTAGAGGTGAGGTATAATATTACAAAGAACCTTTTTAATCTAGTTTTTGTAACAGACACTCAACAGGCTGACCATGTAGGCAATTTACAATAAGTTCTGTTACTTCACCACAGCGAATTGAGTGGATTTGTATATTGGGAGCTGAAAGTTTCCAAGCACCTTTCAGTACAACTTTTTTCTCAATAGGTCTACTTGGCTGTTTGGTTGTGTATTCTTTTTCTTTGAGATTCAAATTGGGGTCACAAATACTTAAATAGATTTCGTTTCCTTTTATTTGATGCATAATCAGCGTTTCGGCAGAAATTGAATGGAATATTTTATCGACTTTTGGCTGATAGGCTTCAAAAGCAGCATAAGCAGTGATGCCAGTTTGTTCGTCGTAAACAACATGCGCGGTATTATCCCGATTCAGTACACAATATCCTTTTTTTTGTTTTGTTTTTTTTAATTCCGATGTGTTAGGTTGAATCAACACTAAATATTCGTAGCTAGCCTCTTTTGGAGCTTTGCCGTGTTCAATCCAAGCAGAAGTAAAGGTTCCTTGGGTTGCTGTTCGCTTTTTTTCGTGAAGCGATTGCTGCTTACTTACTTGTGTGCGAATTGCTCCTTCTACTACATGATAGTAGTTGTCATATCCGTCATTCAACCAATAGTTCGTTGCGAGAGACTTTTCTCCACCACGGTATTCACATTGAAAGAGTGTTGTTTCGGTGGGATAGGTGGTGTTACTATTCGTAATACCCGTTCCTAGACAGATCATACGGTTGTCAAAACAAAAAACAGATTTGCGAGCTACAAAATCAGATGTAAAGTTTTTCAATTCGCGTTCCATCAGTTTCATTGCAAACACACCGTTTTTTTCATTTAACGAACTACTACCAGAGAATGTTTCTTTGGATTTAGCCATAGTAGTACCAGGTAATGGGCTCTCAAGTAATTCAAATGGCAGGTGGATTGTAGTAGTTCCAGGTACTCGGTTCCAATCCCAACCTTGTTCTACAAAACCACTACCAATGCGTGAAATGGGTTTTCCTTTTCCTATAATTTGTACCGACCCATAGCTTTGATAGCGACCATATCGATTATCTTTTGTATAAATTTCGGCGCCCCAAACATCAGTATTATATCCTTTGAGGGTAACCATCCAGTTTGCTCGACGAAATATACCTGTTGAACCATAATTATAAACAAAAAAACCTTCGGGGGCAGGAGCAGGTTTTATTCCTTGTTTCATAAAATATTGGGCTTTTGAACTTTTCTTTTTTTCTGATAATCGGAGGTAATCGCCAGCTAATCCATGGTCGAATGATTGGTTTTTATTCGATAGGTCTCCAGCCAAAGCTAAAGAGGCAAATGCCTCTATATCATCAGCCTTTATTGAGCCACCAAAAGGATGACGCCCACTTATTCCGATTCCCCAATCGAAGAGGTTACAATAGTTACGCATCGCACTAAAGGCTTTTTTTAGAACTTTCCGCCCTGTTATTGATATTTCATATTCAGTACCACTTGTGAAAGCGATAAACTGACCAACCACAGCCAATACTCCTGTCGTATATGCAGGATAAAATCCACCATGATGGAATGTTGTACCATCAACTTTAATACCACCAATAGTGCCTGGAGTGTAATTTAATGATGTAGAAATCCAAACAGACAGACTACGAAGAGCCCTTTCTCGCTCGTATTTGTCGGGTATTAGCATTGCTGAAATAGTTTTGGGCATTAGTAGTGTATGCCAAGAGTCAAGTAATTCGTCACGCCCATATTGATAAGGTTTACGTGTTTCTTGCAGTGCAGCCCAGAAGTATAATGCTGATAAAATAGCATCTCGGTTATGGCGGGTATAAATTGATTTACGCATCATCCAAGCTGTGGTATAAATTTTACGCACTTGATAGCCATAATGATGGTTTGTACCCATACCACTACCAAAGGCAAATCCCTGATTAATAGCATAATCAAATATGGTAAAGTAGTTTTGTTCTGCTTTTTTTGAGTGGTTATAGACTGCATCGTAAGCAAAACCAGATAGCATTATTTCCAAATCGCTCCAAGAAATCTCACCTTTTTTACGATCCAGTTCATCAGGTGACAATAATGGCGAACCAGTAAACCCTGAACCAGATGGACGAATGTTTGCCAATCGAAACAACCTATAAGCGGCTTCAACCTGTGCTTTTGGAGCGCTTTTCAAACCGACAGCTTTATCTAGACGTTTTTCGATAAGTTGGAGCTGTTTCTCTTGCTTATCAGATAGTTTTTCTGCTAAAGGTAATTTATAAGTATATTGTTCCCATTGCCAAACACGACACCAATGCCATAGATCACGAAAAGAGAGTGAATTGTTATAGGATATTTGTTCGTCGGGAGTTGTACGTAGGTTCATTTTTTTCATAGGAAATGTCAAACGATCAAGGAAGATTCGTCCTGCTCGTTGCGGAGCTACCATGCGATAGCCAACAATTTCTTTATTTTGTTTTGTTCCTTTCATGTGATTAAATGATATCCAGCAAGCTCTCCAACCAACAGCTTTCAATTGGTAAGAAAACCAGTACGAAACTTCGCCCGATTGAGTTAAAAACTCAATGCGAACAGAATCTTGTTGTGTCTTTTCGTTGTATATCCATAACGTGATTCCATACAAAGCCTCCTTTTTTTTATTCAAATGTATAGGAGTAATAGCGACATCTAATATGCCCTTGGGTTGGAAACTCCATTCTAGACTTCGTTTTCCTTCCTTATAGTAGCGTGACGATTGAGTGAGCTTTGATTCTTTACCAACAGTAAAAGTCTCTGGAATTTCTTTTTCAAACCCGATTAATTGGGCAAATGAAAAAGATGAGAATAATAAAAATAATATTAGAAAAAGGAACCGATTCATATATTTAGGTTTTTTTAGTAAGGAATTTGTGGTGAAAGAATTTGTTCGTTATACCATGGATCACCTATTTGTTTTAGCAAAAGTCCCATCTGACTACAGAGTTGATTCACGAGGTCGGGATACTTTTCAAGTGGTAGGTTATGCAACTGGTAGGGATCTTTTACATCGTCAAACAGTAGACTCTTTTTTAATTGTTTTGTTTGTCTGTCAATATATAGTGTAAAGGTATATTGTGCTGTTTTAATGCCCCTTGCAGACGGAAAGTAGGTTTGTACCAATCCGCTTGCATCTTTTTTACCATCTATATTTTGAATATATAGTGTCCCCGTTGGACGTGTAATATCTGCTTTTTTATCTAAGAGTAAGGGCGCATAATTGCTTCCTTGTACATCATTTGGTATGGCGCTACTTAATCCTGAAAGGCCTAGTATTGTGGGCATAATATCAGGTGTGGAGAGGAGAAGATCATCAACTCTCGGAGCTATTTTGTTGGGGAAACGTACTAAGAAGGGAACATTCATCGATTCGACATATGGTGTGTTTTTAGGATCATTTATCCCTTGACTACACATGGTTTCACCGTGATCAGAAGAGAAAATAACAATCGTATTCTTATCAAGCCCTAGCTTATTCAACGCTTCAAGTATTTTTCCAAACGCACGGTCTACGCCAGTTACACCAGCGAAATAGTAGGGTGTTGATGCTGCTTTTTGCATCAAATGATCTGCATTGGGGCGAATCAGTAAGCTATCAAGCGGTTGGTCTTTATAGAGAGCAAAATCTTCTTCCATACAGTCATTGAGTGAGCGATAGGGACTGTGAGGCGGATTCATGCTTACCATCATAAAGAATGGTTTTTTAGGGTTGCGTACATTATCCTCGTTTTTGAGGTAGGCAACTACTTGATTCGCTTCATGAAGAGGAGACCACTCCTTAGGGTCGTGCCGACGTCCATCAGTATCCCAATAATGAGGGTTTTTATGTTCATCAAATGTACCATAAGAGTACCAATGGTTAAACCCATGCCTACGCTCTTTTGGTGTGTAGGCATCCCATGCTGGACGTTGTTTTTCAACATACTCTCCTGGATTATTAGGATCGTTTGCCGTAGGGTAGTCTACATGTAATTTGCCAAAGTAGGCACAATCGTAACCAGCACTTTTAAAAACATCACTAATGCACTCTGCCTCTTCGTTCAATGAACTAATGGGACGATTCGAGTTGCAATTTAATGGTACTCCACTATTATGTGGATACATGCCTGTAAGTAGCATGCCACGGTGCGGACTGCTCAAAGGACAATTGCTTTGAGCAGAAGTAAGTACTACAGCTTGGCGTGCAAACTCATTGAGAAAAGGAGTATGTACGGGGTCTGCTTCGAAATTTATGTGTTGACGAAAACCATCCTGATTCCAAAAACCCATCGCTTGATTGCGGAATTGATCAGGAAATACGTAAATAACATTTGGTTTTTCAGCATCAGGCTGCTGCATGTGCAGCGCCTGAGCTTTAGTATCATGTACACCAAATAAACTTAAACTGCCTATTAGTAGATTGATTTGAATATTCATATGGCAAAAGTACTGAATAATAATAAGTTTAATACACTCAAATCTTTACTTTTTGTCAAGATTGCGTTTACGCATCAATCCTTCAATAAAGTAATAATCGGCATAGTTTAGTGGTACATCAATTTCGGCTCCGTGAGGAATACTACCAACAGAGTGCATCAAGATAAAGTTTCCGTTAGTACCTACCTTTGCACGATAAGCTGGCGAGGAAAGGTTTTCCATAATTTGATCAGCCGTTAGTTTGTATCCTTTTGTAGGCAAGTAACTACTCATTTCGTACAATGCAGATGCTGTACAAGCAGCGGCGGAAGCATCACGCGGTGCATTCGGAATGTTTGGAGCATCATAATCCCAATAAGGAACAAGATCTTGTGGAAGATTTTTATGCTTGAAGATAAGATCATAAATCTTTTCAGCTTGATCCAGATACCTCTTATCCTTCGTATATCGGTAACAAACCGTATAGCCATAAATAGCCCAAGCCTGTCCGCGTGCCCAAATAGATTCATGCGCATACCCTTGTGCAGTTTGTTTGCCGCGTACTTCGCCCGTTTGAGGATCATAATCAATCACATGATAACAGCTGTTATCGTTGCGGAACTGATGTTTCAGCGTTGTATCGGCATGTTTTACTGCAACATTATGGAAGGTAGAATCGCCACTCAGTGCGGTTGCCTCAAAAAGAAGTTCGAGATTCATCATATTGTCTATGATAACAGGACATTTCCAACCCCGTTTTCCCTGCCAACCTTTGTCAGCATCCCATGATTGAATAACGCCTGCATGAGGGCGGAAGCGGGTAGAAAGCGATTTGGCAGCTTCGATAATTACATCCTTATACTCCTTTTTACCTCCCATACGGTAGCCATTCAAGTAGCTACACCCGATCATAAAGCCTACATCATGGTGCCATTTTAAATGTTTTACAGAATCAAGATCTTCGGTATATTTCTCAGCCAATGGAAGCCATTTCTTATCACCCGTAAGTTCATACGTTAACCAGATGTTTCCCGGGAAAAAGCCCGAACACCAATCATTAATCGGAACATAAGAAATGCTACCGTCTTTACGAATAGTACGTGGGTTAAGTATCTTGCCTGATTGCTCAATTAGATCTGTTTGCAACGTATGCTGGGCGACAATGTTATCAATATTGTTTTGAATGAAATCTGTCTCCATTTGTTTCGGGCTGTTACAGCTGGTTAAAATAAAAAGAGAAATAGCCAATGTGCTAAGAGTAGTTCTCATAAGTAAATAGGTGCTTTTAAAATGAATTTAATGAATATCTATGGTGCAAAATTAGGTGATTAAAGTGAGCTGTACCCGCATAAATAATCCAAATTAAAGGTGAATTTGGTACATTTACATACGTTGAAAATTACTATATCCTTTTTAGTTATATTACAGGGATATATGAAACTCGAAACTTCATGGTATTAATTTATTATTTATATGCAGTGTCTTTATTGTTTTTATAGTAATAAACTAATCTGATGACCTTGGTCATTAGATCGTACAACCTTGGTCATGTGATCGTATAACCAAGGTCATCAGATCACATGACCAAGGTTGTACGATTAAAATATATACTTTTTTGACTTAGAAAATAAGACATTGCTAATAAGTTAAACCTATAAAGAGCATAGTATTGCAAAGCTATACCTATCAAGATATTGTGTTAGTAATGATTTCTTTTAGATAACACCAGCATAATTAACGAAAATATACTATATTTGCACCTAATACCTTTATAAACCCTAAGATCTGTGAGAAAACTATCTCTTCTTTACCTATTACTCTTAATTATTATTCATATTAAGGCCCAGAGTAATGATATAATATTTAGTTCTTTAACAACAGAAAATGGGCTTTCACAATTTTCTGTGAATAGTCTTTATGTAGATGAGGGCGGTATGTTATGGATTGGTACGCGAGAGGGCTTAAACTACTACAATGGAAATGAGATCAAAACCTATAAGTTAGATAAGAATAATCCCAATAGCCTTTTTTGCAATACAATTCTTCGAATTACGGGGAATAAACAGGGGATTGTATACCTATTATGTACCGAGGGTGTAGCCGAATTTGATCTGCATTCACAGCGTTTTACAACATTACTTCAAGGAAGTATCAATAGTATATATTACAACGATAAACTATATATTAGTACGAAAAACGAAATATATGTTCTTAATGAAAAAACACAGCATTTCGATTTATACTATCAGCTAGCAAAAAAAGACAGGGTTATAACGAGTCTTCACCTTGACCATAACGGGAGTTTCTGGATCGGTACAGCGGGTAATGGAGTATACAAACTTCAGCCCAATAAACAACTGAAACACCCAATTAAACGAGCAAATATCACAAGTATTTATGAAGATTCAATGCATGAACTGTGGATAGGAAGCTGGAATAATGGCTTATATCACATTAATACAGATGGAGAGATAACGAATCTACGCCATAATTCGACAAATGAGAATTCCCTTTCGTCTAACTTTGTGAGAACTTGCTGCGAAGATGATGATGGTAATATTTGGATCGGCACATTCAAGGGATTGAATCGCTATGACAAGCATAATAACCAATTAGACAAATATAAATCGAATGTAGATCAGGCAGAAGGTTTAACGCATAGATCAATATGGAGTATCGTAAAAGATCCACAAGGGACACTCTGGTTGGGAACTTATTTCGGTGGTGTAAACTATTTTAATCCAGAACACGAAATATACACTAGATATAAGAAAAAAGCAATTGAACAAAAGGGACTAAGCAGTCCTGTAGTCGGTTGTATGACAGAGGATAACTCTGGGAATCTTTGGATTTGCACCGAAGGAGGTGGCGTTAATGTATATGACAGAGAACGAAAGACTTTTCGTTGGATGCGATCAGATATAGCACGTAACTCCATATCACACAATAATGTAAAAGCGATCTACTACGATTCGAAGGATGAAATTATGTGGATTGGAACTCACCTTGGAGGTTTAAATAAGTTGGACTTGCACACCAACCAATTCACACACTATAGATCAGATGAAAACGACATAGAAACACTTCCTTCAGATATAATAAGAGATATTATACCTCACGGTGATTCTCTCATTATAGGTACTCAAAACGGTGTTTGCCTCTTTGATCCACAAACAGGAAAGAGTCTACAACTATTTAAAGATTCAGAACAAGGACGATCTATTCGCATGGTAGCAGACCTTTTCGTTGATAGCGAAAACACCCTTTGGATAGCTGCAACGGGTGAAGGGGTCTACTCCTATCGGTTTGATACGAATCAGCTAAAGAACTATCGGCATCAGCCTAAACAGCCTCGTAGTTTGAGTAACAATAATGTAAATAGCATTACACAAGATAGCCAAGGGCGACTTTGGTTCTCAACCTCAGGTAGTGGACTCGATTTGTATTGCCCTGCCACAACTGATTTTAAAAACTTCGATATGCAGCGCAATGGTTTATTAAGTGACTGTATTTACGAAGTTTGTGAGTCGTCTATTCAAAAGGGTGATTTGTTGCTTATAACTAATCAAGGCTTCTCCCAGTTTAGCTATGCAGATGGTACATTTCGAAACTATAATAAAGAAACCGGCTTTCCATTAACAGCAGTCAATGAAAATGCGATGTATATTACACGCGACGGAGAAGTCTTTTTGGGGGGTGTACAAGGCATGATTTCATTCCATGAAAAAAACTTACAATTCAAACCAAAGTCTTATAATATCATACTCTCACAACTTTTTGTAAATGGAGCAGAGGTAAATCCAATGGACGAAACAGATATTTTGAATCAATCATTGCAGTACACTAAAGAGATTACGCTTCAAGCGAATCAATCCATGTTCAGCATTGAATATGCAACCTCAAACTTTATTCCTGCAAACCGAGATGAAATTTCTTATCGATTAAATGGGTTCTCGAATAATTGGAATGATGTGCGCCGTGGACAAACACTGATAACTTATACCAACTTGAATGCAGGTACATATACACTTATTGTTAAAGCAAAAAGAGATATAACGAATGAGGTGCGATTAACGATTCATGTGTTACCTCCGTGGTATAAAACGTGGTGGGCATACCTTATATATCTGTTTATGATTGGCAGTTTGTTGATTTATTTAATACGCATGTACAATTCACGTATTAAGCTGCGTGAGTCTCTGAAGTATGAGCAAAAGCATACAGAGGATATAGAGAGACTCAACCAATCGAAACTGCGTTTTTTTACAAATATATCGCATGAGTTTAGAACACCACTAACATTGATTATAGGGCAAATAGAGATCTTACTACAGATACAAACCCTTCCTCCTGTTATTTACAGTAGAATGTTGGGGATTTACAAAAGTAGTATTCAGTTACGAGAGCTTATCACAGAACTGTTAGACTTCCGCAAACAGGAACAGGGGCACATAAAGATTAAGGTAAGTTCTCATAATTTGGTCGAATTCTTGTACGAAAACTATCTGCTATTTCACGAATATGCTAGTAATAAGCAAATCAACTTTAATTTCTATAAGGAAGAAGAGAATATTGAGTTATGGTATGACCAAAAGCAGATGCAAAAGGTAATAAACAACTTGCTATCAAATGCCTTGAAACATACAAAATCAGGGGATACAATTTCTATAAGTGTAAGAAAGACTGAGAATCAAGTTATTATTGAAATACGAGATACAGGTGTTGGTATTGATTCTGCTGAGGTAGATAAAATATTTGACCGCTTCTATCAAACAGATCGCATTGACTCTTTTGTCTCAGGTGCAGGAACAGGTATAGGATTGGCACTAACTAAAGGTATCATAGAGTTACATCATGGTTCAATACATGTTGAAAGCGAACGAGGTAAAGGGAGTTGTTTCATTATTTCTTTACAACAGGGATGTGACGGATTTGAACAAGAGCAAATACTCCTTCAATCCGAAGTAATCCAGCAAATAGAGGAGTCTAAGCCACTGTTGGAAGAAGATTTTGTAATACAATCTGAAGAGTTAGAACCCTACAGGCGGATTCCCAATGCCAAAATGTTGATTGTTGAGGATAATGAATCGATCAAAGAGATGTTACTTGGTATCTTTCGTCCATTTTATCAAGTAACTAGTGCATCGGATGGGATAGAGGCATTGGAGCAAATAGCCGAAGAGATGCCAAGTATTATACTTTGTGATGTAGTAATGCCACGTATGTCAGGTACAGAACTTTGTAAACAGATAAAAAGTGATTTTAATACCTGCCATATTCCTATCGTATTACTTACGGCAAGAATTGCTGTAGAGCACAATATAGATGGATTGCGCATTGGAGCGGACGATTATATTACTAAACCATTCAATACCAATATACTCATTTCACGCTGTAATAATTTAGTCAATTCACGCATACAGCTTCAAGAAAAATTTAGCCAGCAACCACAAGCTTTTGCCCAAATGTTAGCTACTAATCCGATGGATAAGGATATATTAGATCGTGCAATGGATATTATAGATCTTCATTTAGATGATACTGAGTTCAACGTAAATGTTTTTGCACGTGAGTTAGGCATCGCTCGTACCAACCTATTCACTAAATTAAAGGCAATAACAGGACAAACACCCAATGAGTTTATCCTAACTATTCGTTTGAAGAAGGCTGCAATGATGTTACGCAACAATCCAGAGTTAAATATTACAGAGATATCTGAAAAGATAGGATTCTCTTCGTCACGCTATTTTAGTAAGTGTTTCAAGGATGTGTATCGGGTAAGCCCAATGGCTTATCGTAAGGGGGAGGACGAATTGGATAATAGTTGATTTGTGCTATTTTACTTTTCAATTGCAGTTAATAACTTATAGGAGAATGCTAAGATAGCATTCTCCTATAAGTTATTAACTGCATTAATCTCATTTTTTAATAATTTACCAGCCTGGATTCTGTGTTAAATTATTATTTTTATATGTTTCATTTATAGGAATTGGGTACAAATACATTTTGTCATCCCAATAACGATCTTGAATTTTCTTTTTAGTATAAGAAACTCCACCCTCATTATTCAGAATCTTCACACCATATATTTCTTTAACCAACTCTCCCATTTTCCAACGTCTGATATCCCAAGCACGGTGGTCTTCGAAAGCCAATTCTATTCGGCGCTCATTCTTTATTTTTGCAGTAAATTCTTCCCCACTCACAGTAATTGCAGGCATACCAGCTGCAGAACGAACAAGGTTGAGCGCCTCACGAGCTGTGTAAACACAATCTCCTTCTTTGGTGTCAGATCCTTTCCATTCATTCATTGCTTCAGCATAATTCAGCAAAACTTCAGCATAACGATAAGATGGATAATGGTGGAATTTCTTTACAGGCTTGATTGGTGACATAGAAACTCCTTCATTAAGTAGTTTTTTTAAGTAATACCCCGTCAGTGTTGCTCCTTCGATTGGGAAAGCATTTTTTCCTCCCTCGAACGTTTCTACTTTCGTTTTCATATACATCATTTCATTACATATTACATTTAGATAAAAACGAGGGTCACGAGTTTGATCTCCATTTTCATCGTAATATATATTTTTCACATGTTCTGTATTATTCCAGTCAAAAGCAGAACCATCACGCATATCAAAAGCATCTACTAAATTCTGAGTAGGCGTATTTCCTCCTTGTGAACCTTCAATGCCAAAAGGCATGTTACGTGCCTCAAACGTATTAGCTTCACTACCGTTTCTCCGTTCAAAAATCAACTGGGGAGATTTGAATACTTCATGTCCTCCCACGGTTCCAAATAATGGATCTGACTTTATCGGAGGTAAAGTATACCATCCAGCTTTGATGATGCTGTTTGCCTCTAAAGCAGCTTCCTTCCATAAATTCGTATCATTATTTACATTATGGAGTGGACTTGCTGCATAAAGCAGGGCTCTAGCTTTAATAGCCATAGCCGCTCCGCGTGTCATACGGCCCGTTTCTTTGAAAAAATCTTTGTGAGTAATAGGTAACTCTGGAGCTACAGAATCTAATTCGCTTACAATGAAGTTAATCACTTCTGCAAATGGTGTTTTCTCAATAGTGTTAGCTTCTTCTGGAGTCAATGTTCTTTTTACTAAAGGAATATCTCCATAGCGTTTTGCCAATTCAAAATGATAAAATGCTCGCAAAGCCCGTACTTCAAAGATGGACATTTTTACTTTAGCAAGATTATCTTCATAATTTGCATCCCATTCAAAACGTTTTAAGTTTTCTTCTGAATAGTTTTCCAAAAACGAATTTGCTGAACGAATGATTGTGTAATATTTTGACCATTCATTATCTATTGCATTTAAGGAGGTCCAAGCACCTGTATAAATGTCATAAATAACATTATTATTCCATGTATATACAGCATTGTCAGTGCCAGCTTCACGTAATGCACCAGAAAAGATACCATAATCTTGAGGTAAATCTTTATATATTGCATTAGAGAGATTACTAACATTGGAAAAATAGGAATATGCTTCCTCTTTAGTCATACCTGTTGATTCATCAAAATCAAGAAAGTTACAAGATGATAAGCCGATCGCACAAGATGCAAAAACTGCTATATTCTTTATTATTTTCATTTTTCAGTTCATTAAAAATTAATATTTATACCCGCAAATAATTGCATCATATCTGGGTAATTAATTGAAAAATCTTCACAATTCATATAATCAACATGATCTATTGAAAGTAAATTATTTCCTCTTACATATACTTGACAGTTTTCCATTTTCATGCTTTTAACCCATTTTTGAGGAAGGTTGTAATACACGTTTAGGTTTCTAAGCTTGAAGTAAGAACCATCAACTAACCATTGTGTGCTATTACGGAAATTATTAGCATTGTCAAGAGTAGTTAAACGTGGTAAATTTGCAGTCTCTTTTGTCTGTTCTGTCCAACGAACATTATCCTCCATATACCAAGTAGATAAATTACTATTGTTGTTACGTAAAGGCCAATAAACACTTTGAGTATTTTGCATACGTGAATATTTACCTAAACCTTGGAAGACAGCATCGATTCCAAATCCTTTGTATTCGAAGCCTAAATTTATACCATAATATATGGCTGGAACAGATCCTGAATTCCCAATAGCAATCACATCATAGTCATCAATTTTACCATCGTTGTTCTGATCTTTATATTTAATATCACCAGGACGTACTTCTGAGAACATTTGTGTTGGATTATCTTTAATATCTTGTTCATCATTAAAGTATCCTATAGCCTCTAATCCAAATTGTTGTCCATATCCGTAGCCTTTTTTTGATAAATAGTCATGAGGCTTATACCCTTCTCCATTTTCCAAAATTTCACTATCTACATATGAGAAGTTCGCACCTACATAATAGTTAAAAGATTTTCGTTCTTCTCTCCAAGTCAAAGAAAGTTCAGAACCTTTACTGTCCATACTTCCGATGTTTTGCTTAGGCACCTTTACCCCTAAAATAGCAGAATACACATTATCACCTGTAATCAAAGAATTTCTACGCTGATCTATGAAAAAATCGGCTGTAAAACTTAGATTTTTAAATATTTGCATATCTAATCCAGCATTGTATTTTGTAGATTGTTCACAAGTTAAATTTGAGATAGGAAGAATACCTTCTATTAAACCTCCAGCATTAGTCGGATTATCGCCAACCACATAGCCACCACCACTTATCCAAGTTTGCTCATCCAAATCGTAAGCCATTCCTCCATCGTATCCAGAAAGTCCCCAAGATGCTCTTAACTTCAGAAAATCAATATTTGAAACGGATTCCATAAAATCTTCATTAGAAAGGACCCATGCGGCCGAAACAGCAGGATAAGTTCTGTACTTATCACCTATACTCAACAGACTATTTCCTGCATGATTTACTACTACATCCACCATGTATTTGTTAGCGTAGCTATAACCTCCAGTAAACATAACTGATTGGTATGAGCGTGCACCATTCCTACCCAGTGGAAGAAATGATTCTTGCTCGTATTTCAGCATTCCATTTACAGTATGTGCACCAAAGCTTTGACCGTATGCTACCTTACCGTTTAATATGGTGCGCATATATTGATTTGTAACTCCTCCATTAGCAACTGATAGAGCTCCATCAGTTCCATAAACGGTAGGTACAACATCAAATCCCCCTGTTTCTGAATTCAAAACCAAGTTGTTAACTTCATAGGCATAAGTTTGTGATCCTCTTTCTTGGAAAGTAGCGTTGTTACCATAGGAGATACCTACCTCAGCAGATAAACCTTCTAAAACCATCGAAAGATCTTGATTTAAATATAGATCAGATTGTAGTGTTCGTAAGTTTGTTTGATAAAAACCTACATCAGCTATCTGTGCTATCGGATTTTTCTTGAAAATTTGATTTCCTCCCCACATTCCAGAAGAAGTCTGTACAGGAAATGCTGCTGATGGCACATGATATAAATTGCCAAATAGATCTTCTTCATCCGTATTTGGAGCGCTATCTTCTCTCAATAAACCAAACATGGACAAACGCATCTGAGTGGTAGGAGTTAGATCTGCATCTATATTTATACGTGCTGTTAACTCATACTTTTTCATTTGAGAATTGAAACGACCAGTATAATCAGTCAAGTTCTCATTCATTATACCATAATCATTTTTATAACCAATTACTGTATGGTAACGAAGGTTTTTACCTCCACCATGCAATGATATATCAAGACGATTATTTACAGAATAGTCTCTTAGTCCTTCATTTAGCCAATCTGTATTAGCATATAGATCTGGATTGGAACCATTCTCAAAAGCAGCCAAGGCTATATCGTCATAGGCTACTCCAAGACCATCATACATAAATGCCTCATTTTTTGCTTTTGCAAAAGTATAACCATCTACGAACTCTGGTTGATTTGTAGGCAGACTAATTCCATGAGTATAATTCACATCTATACTATGTGTATTATATTCTCCACGTTTGGTATTTACCAAAATAACACCATTAGCACCTCGTGTTCCCCAAATAGCTGTTGCAGCAGCATCTTTTAGTATTTGTACGTTTTCTATTTCTGCAGTATTTAAGAATTCGATAGGACGAGGAACGCCATCTACGACTAACAATGGAGCTGTACCATTGATTGATCCTCCTCCTCGTATTTGAAACGTTGGATTGTCTTTCCAACCTGTCGATTGCTTGGATGTAAGTCCAGGCAATAAGCCATAGAGTGTATTACTTACATTATGGCTGCTGTTTTTCATTAATTCTTTTCCAGAAATAGTAGATATCGCTTGCGTTTGACGTAAGGAAAAACCTCCTTTTATTGTATCGCCTACATTGCTTGACAACTCTTCTTGAGCCATTGAAGAGAATGGTAAAGCAACAACCATACTTAAAGCATAAATATATTTATTCATATTCTTCATTTTCTTATTCATTTTAGATTATTCCCATCCAGGATTCTGAATCAAGCCGTATTTTTTATTAATTTCTGCCAAAGGGAGTGGGACTAAATAATATTTATCACTCCATCTTGTCACCCAGTTACGTTGGTTTTTCATTCCACCTACTTTAACTTCATATGTGAATGTGCCATTTTTTTGTTTGGTAGTAACTAATCTTTTCAAAGGAACATCAAGGTAATCTTTATGTTTCCAACGATTTATATCGTATATCCTAATTTCTTCATAACCAAATTCCAATGCACGCTCTTTTAAAATTGCTTCACGAAGTGCTACACCTTCTGGATATTTAGATTTATCAAGGTTGGGCATATCCACTCGGTTACGTACCATATTTATATAGTCATATGCGTCATTTCCTAAGGCATCTTTTACATTCGCTTTACCCAATTCATTCATTGCCTCTGCCATACTTAAATATACTTCAGACAAACGAAATAAAGGACATTGATAGAATTTACCATCTACTTCACGAGCAATATCAAGGCACAATTTACGTACTCCAAATCCTGCATAAAAGCGACCAGGGGCTGCAGCTCCAGCCGTTTTAGCATATTCACGACCACCAATATAAATTTCTGCTTTACGTAAATCAAATTTATCCTCATTAACCGTTACGTTCTCATAAAGACGAGGGTCTCTTACCAGATTGCCTTTTGCATCGAAAAAAGGATGAGCTCTATGTTCAGAATTATTCCAATCGAAATCAGAACCATCCTTCATGCCAAACATATCTACATAATTTAATGTAGGTGCAGAGCCTCCATAACGAATCTGTGCATAAGCAAAACAGTGTTTTGAATGCTTAACATAGCGATGACCTGCTACCAAAACTTCTTTATTATAGCGATTGAAATAGCCATCCATATAGTCTTGGCGTGGATTATTTCGATCAGTCTCTACTAAACGGTAAAAATCACCATTTCTTTCGTTTTCTTGCAAAAATGCCACTCCTGCATCTGAAACTTTTTTCCAGCGATTCTGATCATAATTTCCATACCATACATATCTTTTCTGTGCAGCCTCACCATCTAAGAAGGGTTCATCAGCATTAAAAAGCGGACTTGCTGCAAATAAATATAACCGTGTTTTAAGGGACATAGCAGCAGCAGCAGTCATACGTCCATCATCCTCTGCGGCAACACTCCAAGGAAGCAGCTCTGCAGCTTCATCTAACAATGTAGAAATATTAGTTACAGCTTCATCTACCGTCATACGAGTAAACTTCATTGATTCAGATGGCTTGTAAGCATGGTCTATCCATGGCATACCACCCATCGCACGAAACATTTGTATGTAATGGAATGCTATAATCATCTTAGCTTCTCCTTTACGATGACGTTTCTCTTCATCTGTCATATCTGGAACTCTTCCCACATTTTCTATGAAAAGATGAGCTTGACGAATACCATATGTCGCTGAACCAGATCCATCTCCATCTTTATAATCTAAGGAGTAAAATGAATCATGACTAGCTGCTGCCGTAAAACTTCCTTTATGATAGGGCGTACCACCGCTTTTAAAGCTATCTCCAAGATCCGTAATGGATTCCGCTACAGACCAACCTAAGAAGTTGTTTCGTGTTCCAAAATCTGGAAGACTATGATATACTTGAGCCAAAGCCTGCTCAGCATACTTTTTATGTGCATATACACTATCAATTGTCATTTCGTCACTTATAGGCTTTTCTAAAAGTGCGTTACCCAATAAGAAATCGTCGCAACTCACCATCATAGTTGATGCGCAAGCTACTATGGCTATATATTTGCTTTTATTAAATAAATTCATACGTTTTTATTCTATTTTAATTTAGAAAGTAAGATTTAAACCAAGATTGTAAATTTGCACAACTGGATATGTATCCTGTTGCCATTTAGGATTAGATTCGGGATCCATAATATCAAAACTGTCAAATGTAAGTACGTTATAACCAGTAATCTTTACTCCTAACTGTTTAATTCCTAATTTTTTCAATCCAGCAAGGTCTTTGAAATTATATCCGATTGTTACATTCTTTAATTTTAAATATGAACCGTCACGCACCCATAATGTAGAATTTCTCGAGTTATAATCTTTAGCCGCCGCAGACATACGAGGTAAAGTAGCTGTATTTGCAGTTTCAGGTGTCCAACATTCGTCCGCATGCATTTGAAGCAAGCTACGACCTTCTCCCATAAATGGAGTAGTAAAGTGATGTCCCATTTGTAATGATCGTTCTGCAGCACCAGACCAGTTCATACTGAAGTGAAAGTTTTTATATTCAAAACCCATATTTAGTCCCATCACATAACCAGGTCGCGTAGAATAACCTATCATTTTTTGGTCGTCTGGATCTACAATACCGTCGCCATTCAAATCTTCATAAATCACATCTCCAGGTTTTACTCCATATTTTGGATCAACAAAACCCTCTCCTTTTATTAAATTACCGGATTCGTCAAAATCGGATTCGTTATAAAATCCATTTGCTACGTAACCGAATACTGCTCCTACTTGCTGACCAGTACGCCACATATAAGGTTCATTCGGTTCAATCTCATCTTGCGATACGATTTTATTTTTTGACCGTGAAATATTTCCTTCTACAAAGTAACTGAAGTTTTCATTTATAGCATCTCTCCATTTTACATCAATCTCATAACCATGGTTATCAACTTCACCAAGATTAACGGCTGGAAGGAAACCTGACGTTAAACCAGATAGTATAGGAATGGTTTGTCTATTTAATAAAATATCTTTACGGTTTTCACGAAAATATTCTGCACTGATTTTCAATCGGCTATCTAAGAAATGGACATCCATACCGTAATTTTGTTTCACAGCTGTTTCCCATGTTACATCTGGATTACCCAAGCGTTTTTCTACTGCTCCTCCTAAAATGGTAGAGTTATCCAATCCAAAATTATAACCCCAGTTGGTATCTTTCCATTTGCTGTCTGTTCCTTGTTTATTTACATTATAACTATCAGGTAGATACAAGAAACGGTTTTTACTCATATTATCATTACCAACTTTTCCTATAGAAGCTCTTAATTTAAAATAGTTAAAAATATGTTGGTTTTTCATGAATTTTTCTTCTGAAATAATCCATCCCGTTGAGAATGCAGGGAAAGTTCCAAAACGCTTATCTGGAGCAAAATTTTCAGAACCATTATAACCAACATTAAATTCAGCCATATAACGAGACTTATAATTATATGTAGCGCGTCCTACCAATCCGATATAAGCCGAAGGAATCCAACCATAACTTGAGGGATAATAGCGCTTGCTTTGATTATATAAAACCAATCCAGATACGCTATGATCTCCGAATTTGCGATTGTAACGTGTACTTGTTTCAAAGTACCAGTCACGCCCACGACCCGTTGACTCTTTGTATCCCATTTTCTTATTACTACCTGATATCATATATACCACATCTTTGTTATACCCAGGATCACCTATTGCCATATTAGGATCTTCTATCTCTGACTGATAATAAGGTGTATATATTTCTGTATATCCTTGGCGCTCTTTTGTGAAACTGTAACTCGTATTATAGGCACCTTTTACTTCCAATGAGAGACCTTTCGTTATCACATCTAATTTCTGTGTTACCGTTGCATCTAAATTCATTGTATTTGAAATATATTGCTTATAACCTTTCCCATAATAATCATCAATAGGATTGATCATTTTTATTGAGGCAAATTTATCAGGTTGTGTAGCATATACTTTTCCATCAACAACGCCAGGACTGGAAAAGGGTTGTGACCAACCTATTTCATCCCAAAGTGTAGAGCTCATAGGCTGATTTTTATCACCAATAACGCCTCCTAGTCCAAGTTTAAGAATAGTGCTTTTGGTAACATCTATATCCAGATTGGTACGATAGTTATAACGACTGTAGTCGTAACCTAAATTTTCAACACCAAAATCTTTAAATAATCCATCTTGAAATAAATATCCCAGAGATACAAAATAGCGTACCTGATCTGTTCCACCAGAAATATTCAAATTATGCTGTGTTTGAACAGAAGCTGTATTGGTTAAATAATCTCTCCAGTCTGTATCGGGATACATCATTGGATCATCTCCTAAACGGAATCGTTCTAATGCATATGCGTCAAATGTAGGAGTTGTTGCACCATCATTCATTTCTTGTTGGTTATAACATTGTGCATAAGTATAGCTATCAGCCATATCTAATTCACGAGTTGGCATCTGCATTCCGACAGATGAACTTATTGAAATCTGTGCTTTACCTTTTTCTCCGCGACGTGTTGTAACTAGTATTACACCATTCGCACCACGTACTCCAAAAACAGCAGTCGCAGACGCATCTTTTAATACTGTTACAGTTTCAATTTCATTGGGGTCCATTTGAAAAAAGCTTCGCTCTACACCATCTACCAAAATTAATGGACTGGCACCAGATTCATTAAGCGAACCTACTCCACGAACAAATATTTTAGGATCTTCTGCTCCAGGTTGTCCACTACTTTGTATAGTAGATACACCAGGCATTTTACCAGCCAGTGAATTTGCTATACTTGCATTAGGAGACGCTAGTAAGTCAGCTGTTTTTACTGAAGATACTGCTCCTGTAAGTGTTTCTTTTTTCTGCACACCATAACCAACTACTGTAACTTCGTCCAGTAGTTCCGAACTTTCTTCTAAAATAATTTTAATACTATTTTTATTTCCTTTTAAAATTAATTCTTGTTCTTTATAACCTAAATAAGAGATAGAAAGTGTAGCATTTTCAGGTACATTTAAAACGAATCTACCATCCATATCAGTAACCGTTCCATTGGTTGTGCCTTTTACTATGATACTAGCACCGATAATAGTTTCTCCATTTATGTCTACAATGGTACCACTTACTTTTTTATTTGCTTGCTGGTTTTCCACCTTTTCTAATGTATCGTTGATGCGTTCATTCGGTACTTTTAGTGTAGTGGTTTCCGCTGTAGCCATAAAGGAATAGCCGAATAACATGGTGCAAATTAATAAACGAGTGAGACTCTTTGTTGCTCTCTTTCTGTGATTTTTTTTAAATAAAAACATACATATTATTGTTTTCGATGTTAACAATAGCTTCGATCCATTGAATAAATGAACGGAGCGTTTTTTAAATTAAAAAGTGTGATGGAGATACAATATGTAATATTCAGCTCCAATTTTTTCGTTTTCTACGTTGTGTTATATCTCATGATATTTGCAATTGAAATTTATACTATCAGTAAATACTTACGTGTAATAATTGACACAAAATGCAATTATATTAAAATTACAGGTGGATTATCATCAATCTACTAACCTTTTGATATGTAAATAATATATTTTTGTTGGTTAATATTTGCAAATATATAGGTTTGTAGTCATATTCCTATGCTGTTTTTATTCAAATAAAGTTCAAAATCATCCATTCGCATAGGAAAAGGGAAAGAATTAAGTACTGAGCCTTTCATACCTGAAAAAACCAGAGATATAAATATTTCAACTGTCTCGCCTGTGGCTAGATATTAGATACTGTCTGTAGTGCATTTAACCAAATGCTTCTAGCTAGCTTTTAAAATTTAGAGAGAGTCGAAAACTTATTTTATCAGCTCTACCTCAAAACTCGCAGCATCCTTACAGATAAATCGCAGAACGATTTGTTTTTTATCTGAGTAAATCACTTTACAGGTAGGTGTATCTTTTACTTTCCAAGCCCCTTTTATTGTAACGGTAACTGGAATTTCACCGCTATCGTTTCCTATCCAAGGGCGAGAATAGATGCTTCGTTCAATGCGTTTGCCATCTTTGTCAAATGCTTCATCACTTGCTCCACGATATAGAGCTAAATCGGGTTGAGAGACTGTAAGGAGTAATTTGTTTTTCTCTTTACGCACCATTACTAAGCAGCTTGTATCTGCTTTCAATAGCAAGTTGCCTGGTAAATTTGTTTGAGGAGTTTCAAAGAGGACATACGAGGTTGTATTCTTTGCAAGTGATTTTACGATGTGAGCATTTCGGTCGTGCTGTAATACCTTGTATGAAGGTTTATGAGCGAAAGTACGGAGTGTCTTTTTATTGATTTGTGGTAGAATAGCGTATTCGTAGGAAGCTCCTTGAGGTGCTTTGCCATGATTAACAACAAGCGATACCCAGTTAGCAGAGGTTGGTTTATCTGTTTCCTCATCTACAGACGCTTGTGGAAAATTCTTTTTAAAACGAGCTTTTCTTGGCACATAGTATCCTGTACCCAGATGATCTATCCAATAATTACCATCACCTTTATATTTTGTCCAGTAGTTAAGAGCAGTATTGTTTGGAGTAGCGATTTGAAAGATAGTTGTTTCGGTAGGAAATTCACTGTTCGTATTTTCAATATCTGAACCTAAGCAAACGATCGTTTCATCAAAAAAGTGATAAGACTTACGAGCACGTAGAGAGCCATTGTACTTATCATGTTCATGAAGTTTCATACCGAAGTTTCCATTGTTGCGTTGCTGCGACAATCCACCAGCAAAAGCCTCATCAGAATAGAGCATCTCTTCAAAACCAGAGAAAGCATCTACATTGCTAATGCGCGCACGAAGTTGGGTATAGGGTAAATGAATAGAAGTAGTACCTGGAATGCGATTCCAATCAAAACCAGCTGTTTGCCAGCCACTCGTGGCAGGAGTAACAGCTTGATTGTCTGACGCAGTTAATATTTGCAGACTACCATGAGCCAAGTAACGACCATAAAGGTTTGCCCCTTTATAATGTTCTGCCGCCCATAAGTAGCGAGAGTGTCCACGCACAACAGCAGACCAATCGTTACGACGCTGCACACTTACGCAACCAGAACCTAATGATAGATTACCTTGCGGATCAGCTTCTGGAGTGAATCCATTTTTAATTAGAACCTTAGCCATACGCACTTCTTCAGATTTAGAGATACGGGGCATATACTCTTCTACTTCTTTTTTAGAAGAATCATTGGATGCAAGACGTAAGTAAGCAGTAGCCATATCGGAATCAAAAGCAGCCTTTCCATCGGGAGTCCCTGCCATAGCCATTACCCCATATTGCATAGGAATCAGCTTGCCTTTTCCATCAGGGTGACGACCAGACATAGCAAGTGGGAAATTCTCTTTATTACAATAAAAACGCATCGTAAGTAGTACATTTTTCACCGTTTGGTGCGCTAAAGGAGATACGGAAAAACCAGTGCGACTCAGTAAATAAACCATGCGTGTAGCCCCATCAAGTCCACCTACAGCATAAGCTGGGTAGTTATTGCGGTGATGAAAGGCTCCCCCGTCTTTTTTGAATGCTCCCGATAGACCAAGAGCAGGCAGACAGCCATTATCTATCCATCGTGTAAATGATTTTAGATATTGTAGTTTTTCAGGTGTATTTTCCATCATCAAGATAGAGGTAATACGCCCTGTAGCTACGGTGTTAAATGCATCCATATCAAGACCCCATGCAGTAGGCTTATCATAAACCTCGTTGGTGATAGCGTACCACTGCAATGTGCGCTCGGCATTATTCAACTCGCCAGATTCAATAAATACATCTTTCATTAAGAAGTAAGACGAATAGAGGTTACGGAAGCTGTAGCCGTAGTGTGTAAAGTTACCCCAGCAACTACCGTATGCTACTCCTTGATCGGTAATATGTCTGTACATAGAAAGAAACATATCTTTAAGCTCAGCCCTTTTTGTAGATACAGTTGCATTATTATAGGCGATAGCCACTTGGTTCATTAAATCAAAATAGGCTTTCACCTCCACGCCCTGTTTAACCAAGAAGCTTTTGTCCCACTGGGGCATCAATCGTTCGTATGCTTCAGCAGCACGAGCAAAGAAAATAGGCAATCCACTCACTTGCCCATCTTTAAAGCTAATATTATAATGCGCATATTTCTTACGAAGTATATTGAGTGTTTTATCACTCAGTTTACTTGGGGTATAAAAATGATTACGCAGACGCTTTTCAATCTGTTTCATCTCTTGCTTCTGTTGTGAACTAACAGGAGTCAATGTAATATCTGGTCTTAACAACGAGTGCTTGTATAGAACAAGCCAGTGACTTTTGGTTTGTTTATTGACAAATGGAACTTGTACATCTGCTGTTTGATGGCGGTGATCTGTTTTGGACGCAGTGAGTAGATGGTCTATATAAAGCTCACCTTTCACATTGGGTGCCACAATACGAAGTTCATTCATTCCCTCTTGAGGAGTGCCCGCCATATCACGTTCAAAGCATACCCAAGCCGCACGCCATCCTTTAAAATTGATTTTAAAAGGAAAGGAAGTACACTTGATTCCATTTTTAAGAAATTGAAATTCAATGCTTTTATCCTGTGGAAACTCATTGTAAACCCACACCACAAAGGTGGATAGATAGAGGTCTTTTCCTGTAGGGTCTTTCGGCTCAAAAGAGATATTTTTCTTTATGCTTATCATAGCATTTGGCTCAAAAGACCATTGCAAAGCCTGTGTTCCATCTTTGTGGTGTTTGGGCGAGAGAGAAAGTTTTGAGTTTTGACTGCTGATAAAGCTTGGCATACTTATTTCTTCGAAAGAGAGTAATCGTTCGTGTTTTACAATTTGTGCAGAAACTCTAAAAGAACAGAGCATAGAAATGATAACTATAACTCCTTGCGTGATTAAATTCTTGTTCATAATATTATGAGATTGAGTTTGATGTGTTTGAATGATTTTAAATAGCGGTTACCTGAAAGTTCGTAAAGCGAATGTGATTCTCTAATAAACGTAAGGCAAAGTGGCCATCTCCTTGTTTTGGTGTAAGTGGTGCTGAAAATAATGCTTCGTCATTTACGAAGAAGGTTGTTTTATCTCTTTCTACCCGAATTGTGATATGGTACCATTGATTAGCCACTAATAGATGGGAAGGATCACTATACTCTTTCAATACTGGTTTTATCTTCTCAGTATCTACTCCATAAAACTCTCCTTTATAGCGGCGAAATCTTGTTGATGTATTATGATTACCGCCATATCCTACATAGAAAAGATCGAGCGTGTTGTAATTGGCAAAAACTCCATTTCGCCACTCTTTGCGAGTAAATATTCCATTGGGATGTAACGGGTCATTCGCCGCCCAAAAACAGTTTAAATCTGATAAACGGTCATATTTGCCACCATTTACTAACATTGAGATATGATAACTTATCTCGTAATTACCTGTTAATCGTTCATTGTACCATAAGGTAAGCCCTTTGGGAATAACTAATTCAAGCGTATCTCCCGAAGCTGATATTTCCATCTTGGCAGATTGATCTTCAGTAGTCCATTTATCGAGTAAACTTGATGTTTTCGTTTGAGCCAAAGATGTAAATGGCAAATAAATAAAGAATAGGCAAATAAATAGAGATTGATTTGAAATTAATTTCATAATGCGTATTTTTATATAATTGATTGTCGAACACAAATAAACCTCTATTGTCAAAGAATAGGGGGTCGAAATTGTACGAAATTAGTATAGTATCGTACGAATACCTTTTGTTGTTCAGTAAAGAGCATCATTCTTGAGTAATTTCTAGTTTGATTGTGACAATTATTGTCGATTAGTATTATCTCAATAATGTAATTATCAAACACATTTAACCTCTTTAAATGCATAACGCATAAGCTTTCCGTTGCGTA